>JBKJSU010000157.1:0-15787 GCA_046594415.1 Casimicrobiaceae bacterium
CTGCGGCAGCGCCTGCGGCAGGCTGATCTTGAAGAACATCCGCAGCTTGCTGGCGCCGGTGGTGCGCGCGAAGTCCAACACGTCGCGGTCGGCGCTCTTGAAGCCGGCAATGCTTGCGACGACGATCGGAAAGAACGACAGCAGGAACACGAGTAGCAGCTTCGGCGTGAAGCCGAAGCCGAACCAGATGATGAAGAGCGGCGCTATCGCGATCTTGGGAACGATCTGCAGGAACACGATCACCGGATAGACGGCCTGCTCCATGAAGCGCGAATACGCAACGGCCAGCGCGAGCGGAATGCTGACGACCACCGCCAGTGCGTAGCCGGCGAGAATTTCCTGCGTGGTGACCCACGCCGCGCCTGCGATCATGTCGTGGCGCTTCCAGAATTCCGTCCAGACTTTCGATGGCGGCGGCAGCAGGTACTCCTTCACGCCGGTGAAACGGACGGCCAGCTCCCACGCCACGAACAGCAGCACGAAGATCGCGAGCGCGCCGCCGCGCCGCCGCAGCCACGCAGTCACCGTGCCCTTCCTTGTCGTGGTGTGCCGCTCACCGCCACGGCAGGGGCGCCTCCGGCAGGTCCCACGTGCCGTATTCGGCGGGCTCGTTGATCTCAATGACCTCGAGGTCGTCCGCGCGCGCGATCACGTTGTGCGGGACGCCCGCCGGTTGCGACAGGCCGTCACCGGCATGCAGCGTCACGTCGCCCTCAACGCCGGCAAAGCGAAACGTGAGCCAGCCGTGCAGCACATAGACGTAGTGCGCCGTCATGTCGTGCCAATGCCAGCCGGTAGGCGCCGGCAGCGGCTTCAACGCGCGGATGTGCTTGATGCCGAGGCGCCCGCCGGTGGCGCCGGCGAGGCCGAGGTCGCGGTACTCGTCGTCGTCGCGCAGGCCCTCACGATTCCATTGCGCCGTGGCGGCGCTTTGCCGGGCAAAGGCAGTGAGGCCCTGCGCGAGTTCGCGCGGACCGGCGTAGCGGGAAGGGGCTTCAGAGGGCATGGGCCAGCTCGGCGTCGGGAAGGGAAGCGTTGGGCAAGTTGCTGCGGCGATGGTGTTCCCGGACCGGCCAGCAATCGGTGACTTCGGCGGCGGCGGCGAGCACGTCGCGGATCAGTTCGGCGCGGCGGGTGGCCGTGAGGCGCGCGAGCGGGCCGGCCACGCTGACGGTGGCCACCACCGGCGAATCGACGGCAAGCGAGGCGTGGACGGCGGCGGCCAGCGCGGCAACGCCGGGCTCGCCTTCATCCACCGCTTCGCCGTAGCCGCACTTGCGCGTTTCGCGCAAATGCTGGCGCATGGCCGTCAGCGAGCGCACCGCGCGGGGGCCGAGGTTGCCGCCGGCGTCGAAACCCGCCTGCGCGACGATGGCGCGCGCGCGGGCCTCGGGCAGCGACGCCAGCCAGACCTTGCCCACCGCCGTGGCATGCAAGACGACATCGCGGCCGGCGTGGGCGTCGTAGCGCAGCCCCGACAACGCGCCCTGGGCCTTGGCAACCCAGGTCATGCCGTCGCCCTCGACCACCGCGAGGCGGGCCAGCTCCCCCGAGCGCGCGGCCAGGCGATCGAGCACCGGCTGGCACACCTCCTCGATGCGCGTGCCCGCGAGTTGGCGAAACCCGAGCGCGGCGAGCTTCAGCGTCAGCGTGTAATGCGTGGTGGCGGCTACCTGGCGGACGAAGCCATGTGCGGCCAGTCCGGCAAGCAGTCGATGCGTCGCGCTCTTCGGGATGCGCAGGCGCGCGCCGATCACCGACAGCGCCAGCCCTTCCGGCGCGTCGGCCAGGAGTTCGATGATGTCGAGCGTGCGTTGGGCGGGTGGGTACATCGGGCGAGTCGGCGGATCAACATGGAACGATGTTCCAACATTAGGTTGGACGTCCTGGGTTCGTCAAGCTGCACTGCAATGCAGCGGTGTTCGATTCCTGGGTGCACGCAGGTGACCCGTCGGACGCGCACGAATGAAACGTCCGTAGGCGAGGCTGCAGCCTCGCGGGTTTGCTTCGTGACGTTTGGCATTCAGCGTAGCCGCGGTGAGCGGCGGGCCGCACGGGGCGGGCTTAGTCGCCGCAAAGCGTGTGGGCGGGCGCGAGCCGGAAAAAAACGGGCGAGTCGATGAAGCCGACCACTGTTTTTTTCCACTCGCGCCCGCCCACGCGGCTCCAATGCGCCCGCCCCGCGCCACGACGAACAGTACAAGCAACGCGCCGCGCCACGACGAACAGAACAAGCAACGCAAAGTGTCACGACGAACAGAACATGACGCGCCGCGAGGCTTTCGCCTCGCCTACGGAGCTCGATGCAAGAACATCAAAGCGTGAACGCCATCTCCGAGACCAGCGCGCCGGGCAGGCGCGTGCTGGCCAGTTGTCGTGATTGATACGTGCTGGACTCCAGGGCGAGTTCGGTTTCCGTCGTCAGCGCCTCGAGGTTGCTGCCCAGCATCCGGAACAGCGTGTCGTCGAAGCGCAGCACGTCGACCGGCGCCACCACCTTGCCGCCTTCGACCCAGAACGTGGCGAAGCGCGTCATGCCCGTCATTCGCGCGGCCGGGCGATCGGAGTAGTTGAGATACCAGAGGTTGCCGATCGCGAGACCCGTGTCCAGCGCGGCCAGCGCATCGTGCATCGGCAGCGTGCCGCCGGCCATCGTGAGGGCTTCCGGCATTTCGCCGCCATTGGCGCCGTTCTGCTCAAGGCCGAATTCGAGCGACGTGCGTGGACTGACCAGCGATCCGACGAGCTCCCCGCCGCGGATCAGCGGCACGTTGCGCGGGCGCGCGAAACCGTCGCCCTGGAACGCGGGCGCGACGCCGTTGGCGGTGTCCTCGGTCAGCGTCACGCGCGCGTCCAGCGACTGGCCCGAGCGCATCTTCGCCAGTGCGCTCTGCTGCGTGGCCAGCGCACGACCGGAAAAGCCCCCCCAGCACAGCAGGCCGGCGATTTCCTCCATCGCGGACGGCGCGAGGTAGGCGCGGTACTTGCCCGGCGCCAGTGTGCGTGGCGGGCGGCTGATCAGCGCGAAGCGCGCGCGCGCATCGTCCATCTTCTCGTGGAAGGCGGCCCGGTCCCACGCAAAGCCCGCATGGCTCGTCTTCACGGCCTTGTCGGCACGATGATAGAGACTCCATTGCAGATTGAACGTGGTGGTCTCATGCCAGTTGCGCTGCCCCTCCGAGTTGGCAAAGCCGCGCCACACCGGTCCGGCGGCGTAGATGCCCACGAGGTCGAGATCGCCCGCGGCACGCAGCACGTCGTCGATCACTTCGGCTGCCGGGGTCAGCGGCGTGCTGCGGATGTCGCGCGAGGAATGCACGTCGCTCGGCAGCAACAGCAGAGGATCGTCGGCGAGTTCCGGCAGCGCACTGCGCAGTCCGGCGACGATGTCGCGCACCGCCGGCGCATCGGCGGCAAGATCACCAGTCAGTGTCGTCACATGCGAGGCGTGGCGCGTACCCTTGATCAGGCGCACCCGCAGATAGCGCTGCTCGACGGTGCCCGGCTGGCGCACCTTGCCCTGGTTCATCCGCACGAAGTCGGTCTGCTCGGCGTCGAACGAGGCGGTGAAGCGTTCTCCGGGCGCGAGCGCCGCCTGCAGGACGTTGGACAATGCTTCGAAATAGGCTTCCATCGCTTAACCCTCGCCGCCGAAGACTTCCACATCGCGGAACGCGCACGCCGGCGTGGCGTGCCCCACGCGGATTACTTGCGACGGCTCGCCCTTGCCGCAGTACGGCGTGCCCAGCACCTGCATCGTGTCGCGGTTGCCCACGCGGGCGAGACTGCGCCAGAAATTGGCGGAGACGCCGCGATAGTTCGGATTCTTGACCACGTGCTTCAGCTTGCCGTGCTCGATGATCCGCGCCCGCTCGCAACCGAACTGAAACTTGTTGCGCGAATCGTCGATCGACCACGAGCAATTGGTTTCCATCATCACGCCGTGCTCGATGCCCGCGACGAGTTCTTCCATCGATGCATCGCCCGGCTCGAGATTGAGGTTGGCCATCCGGTCGATGGGCGGGCGGTTCCAGTTGTCGGCGCGCGAGTTGGCCACACCGGGCAGTCCGGCGCGCGCCTGCGAGATGGCGCCACCCAGCGGCCGCTCGAGGATGCCGTTGCGGATGAGAAAGGCCTTCTCCGCAGGCATGCCGTCGTCGTCGAAGGCATAACTCGCCAATTCTTCCGGCCGCGTCGGATCGAAGGTGATGTTGAGCAGGTCCGAGCCGTAGCGATATGCGCCGAACATGTCCTGCGTGACGAAGCTGGTGCCGGCAAAATTGCGCTCGTCGCCCAGGATGCGATCGAGTTCGAGCGGATGGCCGATCGATTCGTGGATCTGCAGGATCATCTGGTCGGGTGCGAGCAGCACATCCATCGTGCCGCTGGGGCAGTTGGGCGCGGCCAGCAACTCGAGAACCTCTTCCGCGATCTTGCGGCCGCCGCCGGCAAAGCCGAAGCGCTTCAGGATTTCGAGGCCACCCTGCTGGCAGATGCCGCGATAGCCGTTGAGCGAGCGGTTCTGGGTCACGCCGTCGGCATGGGCGGTGACCGCCATGCCGGGCATCACGAAGCGGAAGCGCTGCGTCACGTCGCCGCCGGTGCTGGTGACGAGGCGATGCGAGGCGGTGCGTACCTCGGCGCTCGCCTCCCAGTCGACGATGCGCGGATCGCAGCCCGCCAGTCGCGTCTCCTCGGCCAGGAGTTCGTACCATTCGCCGCGCGTGAGGTTGGCGTCGTGGTAGCCCGGCGAGATGTACTCGCCCGCGGGCTTCGGCATCGGGAGCGTGCGGGTATCGAGCAGCGCAAGGCGTGCGGTGACCCGTGCCCACGCGGCCGCGCGTTCCACCACGGCGGCGAGGCCCGCCGGCGACAGGTCGCTGGTGGCCGCGTAGCCGTAGCCGCCATCCGCGAAGACGGTGGCCATCACGCCGCGGTCGGTGGTGGCGACCAGCGGCATCGCCACGTTCTTGCGCACCGCGTAGTTTTCACTGCGTTCGTCGACGAAGCGCAGCGACCAGAAGTCGGCGCGGATGTCGATGGAGGGAAGGGGGCCGTCGAAGGGCATGGGCAATATCCGTGGTGGGTGAGGCGCGGCGCGGGGTCGGCGGCCGGCTGCCCCATTATCGCCCCGGGGCGCCTTGGCGGCGCCGCGCCTGCTGCTGATTCAGTCCGGCGCCGGACCGGACGCGATGCCGAAGTTCGCCAGCGCGGCGCCGGTCACCCGGGCGATGCGCCATTCCGGCAGGATCGTTGCCCCCAGCCGTTCGTAGAAGCCGATGGCGGGCGCATTCCAGTCCAGCACCGACCATTCGACGCGACCGCAACCCCGCGCCCGGGCGGTGGCGACCAGGGAGGTCAGCAGCCATTTGCCGACGCCCCGGCCGCGATGCTCCGGCATCACGAACAAATCCTCCAGCCAGAGCCCGCGCCGGCCGAGAAACGTCGAGAAATTGGTGAAAAACAGCGCAAAGGCGATCGCCGACCTGTTTTGATCGTCTTCACGGACGAGCAGCGCTTCGACGGCAGGTCGCTCGCCGAACAACGCCTCCTCCAGCGCCGGCACATCGGCGACGACCAGGTGGGATAAGCGTTCGTATTCCGCGAGCGCCTTGATCAGGCGCAGCAGGTCGGGCACATCCTGGGGCGCCACCGGCGCCAGCGCGCAGCCCGGCACCGTCATGGCAGGCGCCGACCGAGGATCGCGAGATCGCGCTCGACGCCATCGAGTTCGGCCACCCTTGGCAGCAGCCCCCACTGCGTGAAACCCACGTTGCCGAAGAGGGCAATCGATGGCGCGTTGTGCGCGAACACGAAGGCCAGCAGCGTGCGCAGGCCCAGCGCCGGTGCTTTATGCAGTGCGTGATCGAGGAGGTGCCGGGCCACCCCCCGGTGCCGCGCTTCCGGCGCGACGTAGGCACCGACCTCGGCGGTTGCGTGATAGGCAGGGCGGCCATAAAAGGAGCGCACCGACAACCACCCCAGCGGGGCATTTGCTGCGTCGCAAAAAACCCACAGCGGACGTCGCGCCGGATCGAAATCGGCGAACCAGGCGGCGCGATCGGCAACCGTCACCGGCGCGGTATCGGCGGTGGCCATCCGGCCCGGAATCGACGCGTTGTAGATGGCCACAATCGTCGGTAAATCAGCAGGTTGTGCAACCCTTATCGTCACAGAAATTTTCCGATTGGCGTAAATGCAACACAAAGCGACCGGTGATTGTAGCAATCGACACCTTTCGTTGGCTTGGCCCGACATGGTGTTGTAACTTTGCATGGTGTGCCGGAGAGCGGGCGCTTGCAGTCCGTTCGGGGGGCATCAATCATTTATTTTCTGGGGGTTTTCCATATGAATTTTCAGCGGAAGAAAGTTGCGATCGCGCTCGGCATGGGCGGATTCGCACTGGTCGCTGGTGGCTCCGTGTTCGCGCAGGACATCAAGGTCAACGTAACCGGTTCGAACATCAAGCGAATCGATTCGGAAACCGCGGCGCCGATCGAAACGATCACGCGTGAAGACATCCAGGCGTCCGGCTTGCAGACAATCTCCGACGTTGTTCGCCAGATCACCGCGAACAACAACGGCCAGATTGGTTCAGCGTTCACCAACGGCTTCTCGGCCTCCGGCTCCGGCGTTTCGCTGCGTGGCCTAGGGCCCAACAACACCCTCGTGCTCGTCAATGGCCGCCGGATGGCGAACTTCGGTCTCGCGGACGACGGCCACGCGTCGTATGTCGACATCCAGCAGATCCCGTTCGACGCCGTCGAGCGCATCGAGATCCTCAAGGATGGCGCTTCCGCCATCTACGGTTCCGACGCCGTCGCGGGCGTGGTCAACATCATCCTGCGGCAACAGTTCACCGGTGTCACGGTGACGGGAACCGCCGGCACCACCGCCAGAGGCGAAGGCAACCAGTTCAAGGCGTCCATCACGGGTGGCATCGGCGACCTGACCAAGGACAAGTACAACGCCTACATCACGTTCGACTACCAGAAGCAGGAAGCGAACCCGATGAACAAGGGCAAGGACTACATCGGGACCAACAACCTGACGTTCATGGGACTGGAGGACCAACGTTTGGGCGACACGCGCTACGGCACGTCGAGCCTGGTCGGTAACGTGCGGCCGGTCAATCCGGTCACGGGGGGCTCTCCGGGGGCATTCCAGTCGCTGCCCGGCGCGTGTGCGCCGGGAAACCAGAGCAATGGGTTCTGCCTGTACGACGTCAAGGACTTCCTCGACATCCAGCCCAAGGTCGAGCGGACCAACGTATTCGCCCGCGCCAGCTACAACTTCACCGACACCGTCCAGGGCTATACCGAGCTTTCGTATTTCAACGTCAAGACCTTCGCGCGCAACACGCCGACGGGTGCCCGCGCCAACTGGTACGACCCGAGCACGGTCACCATCCAGTCCTCGACCGGTATTTTCCTGCCCGTGGGTCACCCGGACAATCCGTTCAATGCCGATAACAAGGGCGCGCGCCTGTACTACGTCAACGAGTCGCTGGGCGGCCGGAATACCCAGTACGACACCGGCACGCAGCGCTATCTGGCGGGCGTCAAGGGCTCCAACTACGGCTGGGACTGGGACGTCGCGGGCCTCTACATCCAGAGCGACACGGACGTCACCCGCGAGGGCTTCTATCTGTATGACCGCCTGAAGGCCGGGCTTGCCGGCACGGGCCCCTACGGCTATTACCGCGTCGGCTCCGCCAGCGCCGGCCTCAACTCGTCGGAATTCAACAGCTGGATTGCGCCGAAGGCGTCGTACTCGATCCAGTCGAAGAACTGGAACTTCGACGCCAAGGGGTCGCGCGACCTGATGAAGCTCGACGGCGGCCAGCTGGCCATCGCAACCGGCTACGAGTTCCGGCGGGAAGAGGTGAGCAATCCGGGCGTCCCCGGCACCGAGACCGGCAACGTCGTCGGCCTGGGCTACTCGGCAGCGTTCGGCTCGCGCGACGTCAACGCGCTGTTCGCCGAGCTTTATGCGCCCGTCCTCAAGAACCTTGAGCTGACCGCCGCCGTCCGCTTCGACGATTATTCGGATGTGGGCAATACCACCAACTGGAAAGCCGCTGCCAAGTGGACGGTCTTGCCCTCGCTGGTGTTGCGTGGCACTTACGCCACTGCGTTCCGTGCCCCGGGGCTGTACGAGACCAGCACGGCCAACGCGAGCGCCGGCTTCACGGTCGCGCGTGACCCGATCCGCTGCCCGGTCACCGGCTTGCCGGCGGACTGCGCGGGCCAGGTGCTGGGCATCAACACCGGCAACCCGTTCATCAAGCCGGAGACGTCCGACACCTGGACCGCCGGCATCATCTGGGAACCGGTGCGGGGCATCTCCACCACGCTCGACTACTGGAACATTAAGACCAAGGACCAGATCACGATCGGCAGCGTGCAGGCCGTGGCGAACACGCCGTCGGCCTTCCCGGCCGCGACGCTTGGCCGCGACACCAACAACCTGCCGGGCATCCCGAACTCCGGCACGATTCTGTACGTCAGCACGCCGTACCAGAACGCGAACACGGTCAAGACCGACGGTATCGACTTCGACATCGTTTGGAAGCAGAGCCTCAAGGACTGGGGCACGCTGACGACCGAGTTCCAGTGGACGCACATCTTCAACTACAGCCAGACGCTCGGCGGCACCGAGTACAAGTACGCCGGCACGGCCGGCAACTACGACGTATCGTCGGGCTCGGGCACGCCAATCGACCGGTGGAACCTGATCATGGGCTGGAATCGCGGGCCGTGGACCGTCACGGGAACCGTCCGGTACGTCAGCGGTTACGACGAGCTCCCATGGTCGAACGAGGGTGCGAAGGCGCCCGACGACTGCCTGTCGGTGCAGCACCCCAATCCGGACAGCTGCTCGGTGGCGTCGTTCACGACACTCGACCTGTCGGCGCAGTACACAGGCTTCAAGAACTGGCAGATCTTCGGTTCGGTCGTCAACGTATTCAACCGGATCGCGCCGTTTGCCTCGGCCTCCGCGTACGGCTTCATCAACTACAACTATAACTACGCGTTCTCCGGTGCGACCGGCACCCAGTTCAATCTGGGCGCACGTTACACGTTCAAATAAGTGGGCAGCAGCAGGCCCGCGCACCCGGTTCCCGACCATTGGCCAGCAACGGTCAATTGCAGGGCGCCCGGTGGCAGATCCGGTCCGGCGGGGAAACCCGCCGGATTTTTTTTAGTGGGTGGCGTCCATGGCGCGGCCCTTCGAGGACACGACGATGAACAACCAATTGGCCGGCCTGGTCCTGATCGCTGCGATGGCCCTGGCGCCGGCGGCATGGGCGCAGGACAAGGCAGCCGACATCACCGACATGGCCGCGTTGCGGACCGCGGTGCAGACCGACAAGAAGGCGCTGGTGACCCAGACGCTGGCACTGACGCCGGCCGAGGCGAAGAAGTTCTGGCCCGCGTACGAGGCGTACCGCCGCAGCACGGACATGGCCAACCGCGGGCGTAACCTCGCGCTGGAGGGCCTCATCGGATCAAACAAGCCGATGTCCGACCTGTACGCGAAGAATCTCGCGAACGCGCTGGTGACGGCCGACGATACCGAAATCAAGGCGCGCCGGACGCTCTACAAGCAGGTCATGAAAGCGTTACCTGCGACCAAGGCGGCACGATACCTGCAGCTCGAGAGCAAGATCCGGGCGATGCAGGCCTACGATATCGCCGTTGCGTTTCCGCTGATCAAGTAGTCGGCACTCAGCGGGTGGCGATCGGCGTAACCACCGGCCGCTCGAGTTGCACGGATGCGAGTTCGGGCTCGCGCACGCCGACGACGTTGATCTGCGCCGGGCTGATCGCCACCTCGATCGTTGCGGCCGACCTTGCTTTGGCGGCGGCCAGGATGCGGGCCTCGTGGTGGCTGCCGTCGAACTTGGCGGGGGCCACCACCAGAGTGCCGATCGTGATCGCGGTCAGCGCGGCGGCGGCCAGCGCGATGGCGGTGCGGGGGCGGTTCGGTTCGTAGCTCTGCATGGGGTGCTCCTTGGCATTGCGCGTGGTGCTTTGCGGCGTCGGTACTTGGATGCGTGCGGCCGGGCTTCCGGATTCGGCGCAGTCCACGGGTGGCTTGGTACAGGTCGGACTGCGCATGGCGTGCATCCTAGGTGGCCGTTGTTGCAGGGGAAAGTACCAAGCGACGAATCCGCCGATTCCCGGGTTGAAGGTGCGCAAACAGCGATGAAGGGGGTGGCCGGGAACGCCGGACACGACGACTTTGCCCCCGGCGGCGTGGGGCCGGGCGTGGAAAGTCACCTTCGAATCTGCGGAAAATTCGCCAGCCGCAACGGCGCTTACGCCAGGGCCGCAGCGTGAAACAGCAAGCAAACTACAGACAAACCCCTAATTCATGGTTGGACATTTCGCCGGATTTCGGTAGAATCCTGCGACTTTTGTTTGAAACCTTGGCCCTGCCACAAGCGGGGCCAACGTTATTTGGCGCATGAGCGCCGGGCCATGAGGGGGCACCCTCGTGCTGCACCGTGGGTGACCGGACATTGCCAGTGATCGCTGGCGTCCATCCCCCCTTGCTGCATCCGGAACGAGTGGTAACCAGCCTCGAAATCGCAGGCAGGGTACCCTTAAGTCCCGGGCGTGCCACCGCGATGGTTCCGCGCCCAGGCGACTCGTAGCGCCCACCGTCCGACCGAATACATCCGTCTGGAGATCACATGTTGAAGAAAATCCGTCTGGTCGCGCTCGCCGCGGTCCTGCTGATGGTTGCGGCCCACACGGTCGCCCCGCTGGCGCCGCAGGCTCTCGCCCAGACTCCGGCCGCGGCGCCGACCGCGGCGCCGACCCCGCCTGCCGCACCCGCCACGGCCGCACCCGCCACGGCCGAAGCGCCCGCTGCACCCAAGGCACCCGCTGCAGCCAAGGCCTCGGCCGAGGTCATCGACAATCCCTACGGCCTCGAGGCATTGTGGAAAGGCGGCGACATCGTCGCCAAGATCACGCTGGCCATTCTGGTGATCATGTCGATGGGCAGCTGGTACATCATCATCACCAAGGTCTACGAGCAGTACAAGATGGGCATTGCCGCCAAGTCGGCCCACAACACGTTCTGGAAGGCGCCTACGGTCAAGCAGGGCCTCGACACGCTGAAGGCCGGCAGCCCGTACCGGTGGATTGCCGAAACCGGCCTCGAAGCCACCAACAAGCACGACGGGATGCTGGGCAACGTTGACTTCAACGAGTGGGTCACCATGTCGATCCAGCGTTCGGTCGACAGCGTCAACAGCCGCATGCAGGACGGACTGGCCTTCCTCGCCACCGTCGGCTCCACCGCCCCGTTCGTCGGGCTGTTCGGCACGGTGTGGGGCATCTACCACGCACTGACGGCCATCGGCATCGCCGGCCAGGCGTCGATCGACAAGGTCGCCGGTCCCGTGGGCGAAGCGCTGATCATGACGGCCATCGGTCTTGCCGTCGCGGTGCCCGCGGTGCTTGGCTACAACTGGCTCATTCGCCGTAACAAGGGGCAGATGGATCTGGTACGCGGTTTCGGCGCGGACCTGCACGCGGTGCTGCTGTCGGCGCCGAAGCCGCAGGCGCGGGGCTGACACCATGTCGATGAACGTCGGCACGGCCGATGGCGACGAGGACGAGATCGTCTCCACCATCAACACCACGCCGCTGGTCGACGTGATGCTGGTGCTGCTGATCATCTTCCTCATCACCATTCCAGTGGTCACGACGTCGATCCCCGTGACGCTGCCCAAGGAGCGCAACGAGGTTCGCGAGACCAAGCCGGAAAATATCGTGATCTCGGTCGACGCCCAGGGCCGCATCTTCTGGAACGACCTGCGCATCCCCAGCACCAACGCGCTGATCGACCGGCTGAAGAAAATCGCGGTGCTGACGCCGCAGCCGGAGCTGCAGATCCGCGGCGACGGCGGCGCCCGCTACGAATCCGTGGGCAAGATCATCTACGCGGCACAACGCGCGGGCATTGCCAAGGTGGGTTTCATCACCGAGCCGCCGCCGCGCAACTGACGCGCCGCAACGCACCAGGAATCAGGAGCAAGCGATGGGAATGAACATGGGCAAAAGCGGTGGGTCGGGTGAACCCGACGTCATCCTCGACGTCAACACCACGCCGCTGATCGACGTGATGCTGGTGCTGCTGGTGATGCTGATCATCACTATTCCAGTCCAGCTGCACTCGGTCAACCTCGAATTGCCCTCGGCCGCGGCCACCCCGCCGCCGGTCACGCCGCAGGTGGTGAAGATCGACGTGCTGCCCGGTGGCCAGCTGCTGTGGAATGGCGAGCCGATGGCCGCCGCGGCGCTGGAAGCGAAGCTGACCGAGGCGGCGGCGCTGCCCGATGCCCCGGAGATCCACCTGCGCCCCGACCGCAGCGCCAAGTACGACACCGTGGCCGGCGTCCTGGCCGCGGCCCAGCGCCACGGCCTGGCCAAGGTCGGCCTGGTGGGATCGGAGCAGTTCCTGCCTTGACTCCGGCGCATTACCGCTCGTATTCCGCCGAGCCCTGGACCCAGATGAACGACTGGATGTCGATCATGTCGCGGGCCCGGAAGCCGGCCTTGCGGTCCAGGTCGCGCTGCAGGATCGCGGCGAAAGTCTGCAGGTCGCGGTAGACCGGCCACGCCGGCGCCGCCTGGTAGTCGAAGTCGAAGCCATAGGCGCGGGCCGCCTCGCGCGTCACCTTGGGCTTGAGGAACAGGTGGCTGTCGGGGCGGGCGATCTGGCCGAACACCGTCACCAGCGGCCACGACAGCACCCGCGACTGGCGCCGCGGCAGCGCGCCCAGCGCCGCGATCCAGGCCTCGAACTTGCGCTGCGGCGAGCCGCGGCCGTGCAGGAACGAGTAGAGCGCGTTGGCGAACAGGCGGGCGTCGGCCGGCGCCTTCACGGCGTCGCGCAGCGCCATCTTCTCGAACGAGAACAGCAGGTTGCAGCGACCCTCGACCCGCAGTGCGATGTCGACGATGCGGGTGTGCTCGCCGCGCGCGAGCAGGCGGCGGTAGGCCGCCGGATTGAGCTCGTTGCTCCACTCGAGATGGGCCCGCTCCTTCACGCCACGCTCGGCGACCTGGTAGACCTCGTCGTCGAAACCGTTGGGGTAATAGAGCTGGAACTTGTGGCGGCAACGGGCGGCGCCGAGGTAGTTGACATTGCCGGCCAGGGGGCCCGTGACTTGGGAGGACAGGGATGCGAGGCGGGCCATGGGATTTCCTTGAACAGGCAGTCTTTGGCCTCCGGCTAGCTCATCCATGTGGGACTTCACCTTGCCTCGGTGTAGGAGCCGTCCGATCCCGGCCAGCCGGTATTACTGCAGAGCTTGAATCAGCCGCAACCGGGTGATTTCGGACGGCGCGCCCAGTCGCTTGGGCGGGCCCCAGTAGCCCGTGCCCCGGCTGACGTAAACCCACAGCCGGCCCAGCCGGTGCAGCCCCGCCGTGAACGGCTGCTGCAACCGGACCAGGAAGACCCAGGGCAGGAACTGGCCGCCATGCGTGTGGCCCGACAGCTGCAGGTCGAAGCCGGCCTCTTCGGCCGCGGCCGCGCTGCGCGGCTGGTGCGCCAGCAGCACCCGCACCGCCGCATTGAGCGGGGCGCCGAGCAGGGCGGCGACGGGGTCGCTCTTGTGCGACGGATCGAATTGATGCGCGCTGTAGTCGGCCACGCCGGCCAGCACCATCGAGGCGCCGCCGCGCTCCAGCACCACGTGCTCGTTCATCAGCACATGGATCCCCAGCCGGCGCAACTCCGCCATCCAGGGCAGGGCGCCGGAGTAGTACTCGTGGTTGCCGGTGACGAAGAAGGTGCCATGGCGCGACACCAGCCCGGCCAGCGGCGCCACATGGCCCGACAATTCGGCGACGCTGCCGTCGACCAGGTCGCCGGTCACTGCCACCAGGTCGGCCTCCAGCCGGTTGACGGCGTCGACGATGCCCTGCAGGTAGGGCGCCTTGATCGTCGGGCCGACGTGGATGTCGCTGATCTGCGCGATCGTGAAGCCGTGCAGCGCGTCGGGCAGGCCGGCGATCGGCACGTCGACGCTGACGATGCCGGCGGTCTTGCGGGCATTGAACGCGCCGAGCAGGCTGGCGGCCAGGGCCAGCAGCGGCACGGCGATGGCGCTGGCGCCCGCCAGGTCGGCCGGCGCCAGCAGCAGCACCAGCTCGCGCAGCAGGGTGAACATCAGCAGCGACGAGAACAGCCCCATCGCCAGCATGCCGAACCAGGTCAGCCGGTCGGCCGCCTGCGCCCTGGCGATGCGGCGCGCCACCAGCCCCAGCGGCATGAGCACGCTCGACACCAGCACCAGCGCGGCCAGCAGCCAGCCGGCAAGCGGCCCGGGCAGCGCCGGCACGAGGCGCAGGCCGATATAGAGATGCAGGACTGCGGACAGCCCGAACAGGGAAGCGAGGGACATGGAGGGGCTGGCAGCTGGGGTCTGTCGAAGCTGGGGCCGGCGTGGTCGATTGCAACGCGCAGCAAGGGTTTGCAGAGCGTCCCGGCGCGAGGGCGGGCTGCCCTTTCATGTAAGCTATTGGCAGCTAGAAATAACAAGTCGAGGAGAGACGTCCATGCTGATAGGCGTACCCGCCGAAACGACGGCGGGAGAAACCCGCGTCGCCGTCACCCCGGAGACGGCCAAGAAACTCCAGGCCCAGGGCCACACGCTGCGGATCCAGTCCGGCGCTGGCGTGGCCGCCAGCGCCACAGACGAGGCCTACCAGGCCGTTGGGGCCGAGATTACCGACGTCGATGGCGCCTTCGGCTGCGACCTGGTGCTCAAGGTGCGTGCCCCGTCCGACAACGAGGTGGCCCGGATGCGGACCGGCGCCACGGTGGTGGGCATGCTCAACCCGTTCGACGCAGCGGGCCTGCAGCGCATGGCGGCGGCCAACCTCACCGGCTTCGCGCTGGAAGCCGCGCCCAGAACGACGCGGGCCCAGAGCATGGACGTGCTCTCGTCGCAGGCCAACATCGCCGGCTACAAGGCCATCATGATCGCGGCCGACAAATACCAGCGCTTCTTTCCGATGCTGATGACGGCGGCCGGCACCGTGAAGGCGGCCCGGGTCGTGATCCTGGGCGTGGGCGTGGCCGGCCTGCAGGCGATCGCGACCGCGAAGCGCCTGGGCGCGGTGATCGAGGCCTCCGACGTGCGGCCCAGCGTCAAGGAGCAGGTGGAATCACTTGGTGCCAGGTTCATCGACGTGCCGTACGAGACCGCCGAGGAAAAAGAAGCCGCCGAAGGCGTCGGCGGCTATGCCCGTCCGATGCCGCAAAGCTGGCTCGACCGGCAGAAGGTGGAAGTGGCCAAACGGGTGGCCGCCGCCGACATCGTGGTGACGACGGCGCTGATTCCCGGCCGCGCCGCGCCGGTGCTGGTGACCGAGGAGATGGTGCGCGCGATGAAGCCCGGCTCGGTGATCGTCGACCTGGCGGCACCGCAGGGCGGCAACTGCCCGCTGACGGTGCCGGGCCAGACGGTGGTCAAGCACGGGGTCACACTGGTGGGCGAAACCAACCTGCCGGCGCTGGTCGCGGCCGACGCCTCGGCGCTCTATGCGCGCAACGTGCTCGACTTCCTCAAGCTGATCCTGCCCAAGGACGGCGAGCTGAAAATCGATCTGGAAGACGACATCGTGGCCGCGTGCCTGATGACGATGGGCGGCGAGGTTCGCAGGAAATAAAAATACCGTTCGGGCTGAGCTTGTCGAAGCCCTTCGACAAGCTCAGGGCGAACGGAATCGGAGAAACCAATGGAAGTCAGTCA
>JBKJSU010000276.1:0-3285 GCA_046594415.1 Casimicrobiaceae bacterium
GTTGAAGCCGAGATGGAAGAGGTCGGCATGCAGGAACCCGTAGGTCACCATCTGCCATGGTTGAAAACTCGCCTGCCCACCGCTTGCCTGTGCGGTGCCCAGCGGCCACAGGGCGAACAGGGCTTCCAGCGACGGCGGCACCACCTGCTGCAGGAAATAGATGGCGATGTTGGCGACGATCAGGGCGGTGGTGACTTGGGGCATGGCGGCGGGAATGATGGTCGGCGAGCAGGACAAGGCCGCCATTGTGACCGATCGGGAGCGAGGGGGCGCGGCGCGCCTCAGCTGGCCAGCGCAACGCCGCGCTGCAAATCCGTCGCAATTACGGCATCGTCCGCTTCTTCACCAAGAAAGCCGCCGCTCTGGTGCGCCCACAGGCGCGCATAGAGGCCGTCATGCGCAAGCAGGCTGCGGTGATCACCTTCCTCCACCACGCGCCCGTGATCGAGCACGATCAGCCGGTCCATCGCGGCGATGGTGGACAGCCGGTGCGCGATTGCCACCACCGTCTTGCCCTCCATCAGCCGATAGAGGCTTTGCTGGATCGCCGCCTCCACCTCCGAATCGAGTGCGCTGGTGGCCTCGTCGAGCAGCAGGATCGGCGCGTCCTTCAGCATCACCCGCGCGATCGCGATGCGCTGCCGCTGCCCGCCCGACAGCTTGACGCCGCGTTCGCCCACGTGGGCGTCGTACGCCGTGCGTCCCTTGGGGTCGGCGAGATGGGCGATGAAATGGGTGGCTTCGGCCCGCTCCGCCGCCGCCACGAGGTCGGCTTCGGTGGCATCGGGCCGGCCGTAGACGATGTTTTCGCGCACCGAACGGTGCAGCAGCGACGTGTCCTGCGTGACCATGCCGATCTGCGCGCGCAGGCTGTCCTGCGTTGCCAGCGCGATGTCCTGGCCATCGATCAGGATGCGCCCGCTCTCCACGTCGTAGAACCGCAGCAGCAGGTTGACGATCGTCGACTTGCCCGCGCCGGAGCGCCCGACGAGGCCGATCTTTTCGCCGGGGCGGATGTGCAGCGACAGGTCGTCGATCACCTGGTGCGCGCCGCCGTAGGCGAAGCTCACTTGCTCGAAGCGGATGTCACCTTGCGTGACTGCCAGCGGCCGCGCCGCAGGCGCATCCACCACCGCATGCGACCGCGACAGCGTGTTGATGCCGTCCTGCACGGTGCCGATGTGCTCGAACAGCGTCGCCATCTCCCACATGATCCAGTGCGAGATGCCGTTGAGGCGCAGCGCCATTGCGGTGGAGGCGGCAACCGCGCCCACGCTCGCGTCGCCCTTGGTCCACAGCCACAGCGTGGCGCCGGCGGTGGCGGCGATCAGCACCATACTTAGGATGTGGTTGACGATCTCGAAGCCGGTGACCAGCCGCATCTGCGCGTGCACGGTGATGAGAAATTCCTGCATCGCCGTGCGCGCGAAGCCCGCCTCGCGCTTGGCGTGCGAGAAGAGCTTCACCGTCGCGATGTTGGTGTACGCATCCGCGATGCGCCCCGTCATCAGCGAACGCGCATCGGCCTGCGCCTGGCCTACGCGGCCGAGACGCGGCACGAAGTAGGTCACCGCCGCGACGTAGAACATGCACCACACGAGGAACGGCACCAGCAGGCGGACATCGAAGCCGCCCAGCACCGCCAGCATCGTCACGAAATAGATCGCGACGAATACCAGCAGCTCCGCCACGATCAGCCACGTGTCGCGCACGGCCAGCGCGGTCTGCATGACCTTGGTGGCGATGCGTCCGGCAAATTCGTCCTGGTAGAAGTGCATGCTCTGCGCCAGCATCAGCCGATGGAAATTCCACCGCAGCCGCATCGGGAAGTTGCCGAACAGCGCTTGCTGCTTGACCACCGACTGCAGCGCCACCACCGCGACGCTGGCGACGAGAAGCCCCGCCAGCAGCAGCAGCCGGCCGCCCTCCACCGACCACAATTGTGCGGGCTCAACCTTGGCCAGCCAGTCCACGACACTGCCCAGCACGCTGAACAGGAACCCCTCGAATGCGCCGATGAGGGCCGTCAGCAGGGTGACGGCGAGCAGGTACGGCCGCAACCCTTTCGAGCATGTCCACAGGAACGCGAGGAAGCCCCGGGGCGGCGGGGTGGGCGGCAGGTCGGGATAGGGGTCGACCAGCCGTTCGAAAACCTTGAGCACGCGGGATCTCCGTCGTTACTTGCGTGGATATGACGGCGCGGACGGATGATCCGCAGTCATGGCCGGCGGGCGCGCAGCGGCGCGCGTGACGACAATATTGAGGCGGCGATGGTAGCATCCGCGGCCGTTGAATCCACGGTTGTAAGGATTGCACGCGTGCCGGTGACTCATGGCACGGGCTGCTGCATGGGCCTCAGCTGCAATCGTTCCCACCCACCCCTCTTTCAGGAGTTCACAATGAACCGAATGACGACGTTTGTACTGGCGGCCTGCATGTCGATGGCGGCCAGTGCCGCCATTGCCCAAGACGCGATGAAGAAAGACGCGATGGCCGCTGATCCGATGAAAAAGGACGCCATGGCCGCTGACCCCATGAAGAAGGATGCGATGGGCAAGGACGCGATGAAGAAGGAGCCGATGGCCAAGGACGCCATGAAGAAGGACGCGATGGCCACGGACCATATGAAGAAGGACGCCATGGCCGATCCGATGAAGAAGGACGCGATGGCCAAGGACAGCATGAAGAAGGATGCGATGGCCGGCGATCCTGGCAAGAAGTAAGGTGGGGTAACACTGATCGGGCCGCCTCCCGGCGGCCCGGTCTTTTTTGGCGCCAGGACATGGGGAGCCGCACGCAACCGCCGGTCCCGTAGAATTGAAGGCTGTCGTCAGGGCCGGATTTCCGTGTGACCGCAGCTTCCGCCTCCACCACCTTTCTCTTCTCCGATATCGAAGGCAGCACGCGGCTCTGGGAACGTGATCCCGAGCGCATGCGGCCCGCGCTGGCGTGGCACGACGCGCTCGCGCGTGCCACTGTCGAAGCCCATGGCGGCCGCGTGGTGAAGACCACCGGCGATGGCGTGCACGCGGCCTTCGACGACGCGCTGGCCGCGCTCAACGCCGCGGTGAAAATGCAGCAGGCGCTCGCCGATTCCGAGGCACGGCATGGCATCCTGTTGCGCATTCGCTGCGGCCTGCATGTCGGCGCCGACGAGCGTCGCGATGGCGATTTCTTCGGCACGGCCGTCAATCGCGCCGCGCGCATCATGTCGGCCGCGCACGGCGGCCAAGTACTGGTGTCGCAGGCGGTCGCCGAACTGCTCGGTGGCCGCCTCCCCACCGG
>JBKJSU010000490.1:0-3896 GCA_046594415.1 Casimicrobiaceae bacterium
TGCACACGCCACCGCGCCACGCAATGGCACCCGGCCTTGCGCGATACCGGCGATCGCCGTGACATTGGCCAGCGAGCCCGCGATCGATGCGTTGAGATTGGCCTGGTTGTGCGTTTCGCTGGCCGACACGAAGCACACCATTTCATCCACGCCCGCGCCCAGCGCGCGCTCGGCGCCGCGCGCATTGGGCACGAGCGTGGCGATATACGCCTCGGTGCGCCGGCGTACCAACGCCAGCATGTCGTGCGCGTCGGCCAGCTGCGGGACGGCGCGCGGGCTGACAAACGATGTCGCCTCGATGTGGCGCAGCCCGGCGGCGATCAGCGCGTCGACGATTGCAGCCTTGACGGCGGTGGGAATGAACACTCGCTCGGATTGAAAGCCGTCGCGCGTGCCCACCTCGGTCACCGCAACTGCAGGCCGGGGGGAGGGTGGATTGGCGTAGTTCATCATGCGTGCTCCAGGGTCATGCCACATGCGCCGCGTGCAGCGCCGCGATGGCACCCTTGCCATAGCCGAGTTCGACCAGGATGGCGTCGGTGTCGGCGCCCAGGTCGGGCGGGGGACGATGCATCCGGCACGGGTCGTCGGTGAACTTGATCGGAAAACCCAAAACGTCGAGCGGACCGTAACGCGGATGGTCGATGGTGATCCGCATCTGCTGGTGCTGGATCTGCGGATCGTCGAAGACTTCCTTCAAGCCCATCACGCGGCCGCACGGTACGCCCGCCGCGTTGAGCACCTCCAGCCAATGCGCGATCGGCTGCTTGCGGATTTCGGCATTGACCAGCGCATTGATGGCCGCCCGCTTTTCGAAGCGATCGCGATTGGTGAGAAATTCCGGATGCAGCCGCAACGCGGAGAGTCCCAGCGCGTCGAGCAGCTTGTGATAAAACGTGTCGTTGGATGGCGCGATCGCCACTTCGCCGTCGGCGGCGGTGAAGAGGCCGTAGGGCGCCACCAACGCGTGGTCGTTGCCGGTGCGCAGCGGCTGCTCGCCCGTCTCGAAATAATGCGTGGCCAGGAACGCGAGATTGGCGATCAGGCTGTCGGTCAGCGCCGTGGCCACTTCCTCGCCTTGCCCCGTGCGCTCGCGCCGGACCAGCGCCGCGCAAATGCCCATGGCCGCGTAGGAACCGGCGATCAGGTCCGACAGCGGTGGCGCTGCGCGCGCCGGCGCTTCGCCTTCGGTACCGTTGACACTCATGAAGCCGCTCATCGCCTGTGCGATGAAGTCGAACGAGGGCCGGTCGCGATAGGGGCCGTCGAGCCCGAAGCCGGTGATGTGGCAACTGACCAGATCCGGCTTGATCTTGAGCAGCTCCGCGCGCGCGAGCCCGATTTTTTCCATCACGCCCGGCCGGAAGTTGTCGAGCACGACGTCCGCCGTGGCGATCAGCTTGCGCAGCACGTCCTTGCCTTCGGCGCTGCGCAGGTCGAGTGTCAGCGACCGCTTGTTGCGGTTGAACGAGGCGAAGTAGAGGCCAAAGCCGTCGCGCAGGATGCCCTGCTTGCGCACCGGATCGCCCTCAATGATGTCCTCGACCTTGATCACCTCGGCGCCCATGTCCGCCAAGAACATCGAGCAGAAGGGGCCGGACAGGATGCGGGATAGATCGACGACGCGGATGCCCTGCAGTTGCATGGAATTGTGGTCGTGGGTGAGGGCCGGTGGGCAGGCCGCCGAAGGGTTCGAATATACCCGAATCGGCGTCGGGCCCATTGCAGCCCGAAGCTCAAGGAATGTCGGCGGCGTGGTACCGCCGCCGGGACCGCCACCGTGGCGCCGAGCGTCAAGATCACGCCGCTGGGTTCGCACGCCTGGCCCGCGGTCGGACGTGGGCGTTGTCCTACGTCGACGGGGTCACATTGATCATTGAAACAGTCGGACTGTCCGACGGACAGGCATGAGCGGAACGCGTCAAATAGGCCAACTCACCAACCGACCTTCAACGGCCTTTCCCCATGTTCACGCTCTGCAAAGTTGTGCTTCTGGCCGCACTGTTGTCGGTGTTTGGGGTTTCGGTGGCGCGCGCCGAGAAAAAAACGGTATGCACGATCACCGTCAACTCGGCTGACGAGAAGGAAGCGTTCCGGCGCAGCCTGCCGCCGGACAAATACCAGTTCGTCGAACTGGTGGAGCGTGGGCGCACCGATTGGCTGGAATCCGCGTGCCGGCAGGGCGTGCGTTGCGACATGCTCGTGGTTTCCGGCCACTATGACGGAGGCAACGAGTTCTTTTCGGATCGTCTCGAGTCGCGCGAATTCCTGCCGGTCGACGAACTGGAGCGCGCGTCGTGCAGCGGCACCTGCTCCGGCCTCTTTTCGCAACTGAAGGAGGTTTACCTCTTCGGCTGCAACACGCTGAACGCCGGCGCCAACAAGAATGCCTCCGCCGAGATCGCGCGCAGCCTCATTCGCTCCGGGCATTCCCGCGCCGATGCCGACCGGCTGGCGCGCGCGCTGGGCTCGCGCCATGGCGAGAGCAGCCGTGACCGCATGCGTCAGGTGTTCAAGGATGTGCCCGCAATCTATGGCTTTTCGGCGGTAGCGCCGCTTGGCCCGGCGGCCGCATCCATCCTGCAGCGACACTTGCAGGCCGGAGGCGCGAGTGAAGTAGCCACTGGCCGCACCAGCTCGCGCCTGCTCGGCGGCTTTGCCGCGCACTCGATGGTGGCCGTGAGCGGCATCACCGGCGCCGACCCGATGGCCGCGCATCGGCAGGACATCTGCCAGCTCTCCGATGACCGCTTGTCGGCGGCGCAGAAGCTCGACTTCATCCACGAACTGCTGGGACGCGAGACCGCCGAGACGCGCATGTTCCTGGAACGGATCGAGCGCTACGCGGCCACCCTGCCGGACACGGCGCGGCAAGTGCCCGAGGTGGTGGCTGCGCTGGACCGGATCGCGACAGACGATTCGGCGCGCACCCGCTATCTGGAATTTGCACGCGATGCCGACCAGGTGGTCGTGCGGGCGCGAATGCTGGATCTGGCACAGAACCTCGGCTGGCTGACGCCCGAGGAAAAGTGGAACGAAATGGTCGGGATGATCGGCGATCAGCTGGCACGTAATACCGCGTCGGCGGCGGACGTGGATCAGGTGTGTGCGCTCAACGCCAATCAGGAACTCAACGAGATGCTGCTGGCGCTGCCTCCGCTGCGCGGCAACCCGCTGCCGCAGGCGGCGATGCTTGCGTGCCTGGGCAACGCGGAAGCCCACGCCCGGGTGCTGCAGGCGTTGACCAGCGCGAGCGATGCCGACATCGCCATCGCGCAGGTGTACCTGCAGCATCGCCCCATCGCCAATGCCGGCGAGGTGCGCGCGATCACCACCCGCCTGGCACGCATGACCGGCAGCGACGCCAAGGTTCGCGCACTGCAGTCGCTGGCACGCCTGCGGCTGTCGGATCGCGCCAGTCTCGACGAACTTGCCCGCCTGTACCCGTTGGCCGAATCGCCGGGCGTGCAGATCGCGATTGCGGGTGTTTTCATTCGCGCCGACTACACGGCGATGCCGAAGTCCGAACTCGTGCAGACGTTGCGCGATCACCGTCTGAAGTCCGGTCAGGGCCAGGACGCGATCGATGTGCTGATCCGGCGCCTGGAAGCCATGTGACGGGTGCGGGAACACGCGTGCGGGCAGAGGCGTCCTACAAAGGCGACACATTGCGCATCATTGGTAGCTCAGGAGCCATCGACTGACCTTCGCCGTCGCTGCTGCATGTCGCCGTGCAATACTGCCGGGTGCCATCGCTGCGTACCCTGTCGTTGCCTGCGCTATCGCTGTCCGCGAAGCGGAGTTTCGTCGTAATCCTGGCGTTGCTGATCGCGCCCGTCGCCCTGGCCGACAAGAAAACCGTATGCACCATCACGGTCAACTCCCCGGACGAGCGT
>JBKJSU010000518.1:0-2664 GCA_046594415.1 Casimicrobiaceae bacterium
GGGCAAGGACCCGAAGACGCGGCTGCAGGAATGGCTGCAGGGCCGGCGCATGCCGGTGCCGGAGTACGTGGTCATCGCCACGACCGGAGAAGCGCACGTGCAGCAGTTCGAGGTCGAATGCCGGATCGCGGCGCTCGGCATCGTCACCGCCGGCACCGGCGCGTCGCGCCGGGTGGCGGAGCAGGTCGCCGCCGTGGCGGCCGCGCAGGCCGTCGGCATGGAGATCGCGCATGGCGCCTGAGCCCGGCACGTTTCGTTGCGGTCACGCGGCCATCGTCGGCCGGCCGAGCGTGGGCAAGTCGACATTGCTGAATGCGCTGGTAGGCGAAAAAATTAGCATCACGTCGAAGAAGCCGCAGACGACCAGGCACCGGATCATCGGCATCGTGAACCAGGTGCAGGCGCAATGCATCTTCGTCGACACCCCTGGCTTCCAGACGCGGCATCGCTCGCGCCTGAACGACCGGCTCAACCGCACGGTGCGCGAAAGCCTGGCCGGCGTCGACGTGGCCGTGCTGGTGCTCGACGCCACGCGCATCACCGCCGCCGACCGCGAGGTGGCGGCGCTATTGCCCACCGCCATGCCGGTGATCGCAGCCGTCAACAAGATCGACCTCATGGCGGACAAGTCGGCGTTGCTCCCGCGCATGGCGGAAATCGCGGTGATGCGTGCCTTTATCGCGATCGTGCCGATCTCGGCCGAGCGGGGCACGCAGCTCCCCGACCTCCAGGCTGCGATCGACGCGCAACTGCCGCTGTCGCCGCCGCTCTATCCGGGCGACGAGCTCACCGATCGCGACGAGCGCTTTCTGGCGGCGGAGTTCATCCGCGAAAAAATCTTCCGGTTGCTGGGCGAGGAGATTCCGTACGCCACCACGGTGGGCATTGACAGCTTCGAGCTCGACGGCGCGCTGCGCCGGATCCGCGCGACGGTCTACGTCGATCATGCCAGCCAGCGCGCGATCGTGCTGGGCGTCGGCGGCGCGCGCATGAAGGAAATCGCCACGGCCGCGCGCAAGGACATGGAGCGGCTCTTCGACGGCAAGGTGTTTCTGGAAGTCTGGGTCAAGGTGAAGCGCGGTTGGGCCGATACCGACGCTTCGCTGGCCCGCTTCGGTTACTGAAGCCGGCGCGCGATGGCCACGCGGACGCTGATGCTGCGGCACGACGATGAGCCGGCATTCGTGCTGCACGCGTACCCCTACCGGGAAACCAGCCTCATCGTCGAGGCCTTCACCGAACGCCATGGCCGGGTGCCGATGGTCGCCAGGGGCGCCAAGCGTCCGCGCTCGGAGTTGCGCGGATTGCTGCAGGCCTTTCAGTTGCTGACGCTGTCGTGGGCCGGCGGCGGCGAGCTGAAGACGCTGGTGAAGGCGGATTGGCTTGGCGGCATGCCGCTGCCGCGCGGGTCGTCGCTGCTGTGCGGCTTCTACCTCAACGAATTGCTGCTGAAGCTGCTGCCGCGCGAGGATCCGCATGGGCGGTTGTTCGCGGCTTACACGCAGACGCTGCGCACGCTGGCGGGCGAGACCGGTGCGGCCGCACAGGCCGTGCTGCTGCGTCGCTTCGAGCTGCGCCTGCTCGCGGAGCTGGGCTACGCCTTGCCGCTGACCTGCGATGTCGAGTCGGGCGCGGCCATCGACGCGCACGGGATGTACCATTACGCGCCTGAGCGCGGGCCGCGCCTGGCCACGCGCCTGGAAGCGCGCGAACCGGGTCCGCGGCTGGTGCGCGGAGCCACGCTGGTGGCGCTGGCCACCGAGGATTTTTCGGATCCCGACAGCGCGGCGGAGGCCAAGCGTCTGATGCGCGAAGTGCTGGATCATTATCTCGACACGCGGGCCATCTTCAGCCGGCGGATCGTGCGGGACCTGCAGGCCATCGAAGGGGAAGGGCAAGACTCTTGATCGAACTCGGCGTCAACATCGACCACGTCGCCACGCTGCGCGAAGCGCGACGCACCTACGAACCCGACCCGGTATGGGCGGCGGTGGAAGCGCATCTCGGGGGGGCCGACGGCATCACCGTGCACTTGCGCGAAGACCGCCGCCACATCCGCGACGAGGATGTGCGCCGCCTGCGCGAACTCGTCCACATCAAGCTCAACCTCGAAATGGCCGCCACGACAGAGATGATCGCGATCGCCTGCCAGCTGAAGCCGGAGATGGCCATGCTGGTGCCGGAGGGGCGGCACGAGATCACGACCGAGGGCGGCCTCGATGTCGTGGCACAGGAGGCATCGCTCAAGACCACCGTGGCGCGCCTGGCGGATGTTGGCATCGTCACTTCGGTGTTCATCGACGCCGACGTGCGCCAGATCGAAGCCGCACACCGCATCGGCGCCAAGGTCTGCGAAGTGCATACGGGGCCTTACGCGCACGCCTTTCATGCAAAGGGACGCGATCCGGAAAGCGCGGCGGTCGTCACCGAGCTGCAGAAGATCGCCACGGCCGGCGCCGCCATTCGCGCACTGACGATGCGGTTCAACGCCGGGCACGCACTGAATTACTTCAACGTGCAGCCGGTGGCGGCGCTGCCAGGCGTGCGCGAATTGCACATCGGGCACGCCATCGTCTCCCGCGCCATATTCGTCGGCATCCGCGAGGCGGTGCGGCAGATGAAGGCGTTGGTGCGCGAAGCGGCGGTGCCGCGATGACGCCGGTG
>JBKJSU010000153.1:0-2649 GCA_046594415.1 Casimicrobiaceae bacterium
TCTTGCCGACGTAGTCGATCGCCTGCTGCACGGTGGTGATCTTTTCCGCTTCCTCGTCGGGAATCTCGGTTTCGAATTCTTCTTCGAGCGCCATCACGAGTTCGACGGTGTCGAGCGAGTCGGCGCCCAGATCGTCGACAAACGACGATTCGGTCTTGATGTCGGCCTCGTTGACGCCAAGTTGCTCGGCGACGATCTTCTTGACGCGTTGTTCTACATTTTCCATGCTGTCCTCCCCGAAGCGGGGCCCCCTGTGTGCAAACCCCACAATTCTACCAGAAGGCCCCGCCGCACCGGCCCACCGCAAAGGGCGAAGCCGCCGCCAGACGGGACCTCAAACCATGTACATGCCGCCGTTGACGTGGAGCGTAATTCCGGTCACATACGCCGCGCCGGGGCTGGCCAGGTAGGCCACCGCGTGGGCGATATCCTCCGGCGCGCCCAGGCGCCCCAGCGGGATGCGCCCCACCAGCACCGCGCGGGCCGCCTCCGGCAGGTCGCGCGTCATGTCGGTGTCGATGAATCCTGGCGCGACGCAGTTGACCGTGATGTTGCGGCTGCCCACTTCCTGCGCCAGCGACTTGGTGAAGCCGATCAGCGCGGCCTTGGCGGCAGCGTAGTTCACCTGTCCCGCGTTGCCGCTCGAACCGACCACGCTGCCGATCTGGATGATGCGGCCACGGCGGGCCTTCATCATGCCGCGCAACACGGCCTTGGCGAGGCGATAGGCAGGCTTCAGGTTGGTGGCCATGATCGCGTCCCACTCGTCGTCCTTCATCCGCAGGAGCAGGTTGTCGCGGGTGATGCCGGCGTTGTTGACGAGGATACCGATCGCACCGTGCTTCGCCTCGATGGCGGCCAGCACGGCAGCGGTGGCCGCGGCGTCGGTGACATCGAGCCTGATACCCATGCCCGCGTTGCCAACGTCCTGCAACATTGCATTGATCTTGGCGGCGCCTTCGTCCGTGGTGGCGGTGCCGACGACGGTGGCGCCATCCGCCGCGAGCCGCAGCGCGATCGCGAGGCCGATGCCGCGCGTGGCGCCGGTGACGAGCGCAACCTGTCCGGCCAGTGGAAGGGGTGCATTCATGTCGTGTTCCTCAATCCAAGCGAAGTGCGGCGAGCGTGGCCGCAAGCGCGTCGCCGTCGGTGAGCGAATACGCCTCGACACCCTCGACGCTGCGCTTGGCGAGCCCCGCCAGCACCTTGCCGGGGCCGCACTCGACCACATGCGTGACGCCTTGCGCACCCATCGCCTGCATCGTGGCAGTCCAGCGCACCGGTTGCGCCGCCTGCTGCGCCAACGCGTTGCGGATGGCCTCGGGCGTGATGTGCTCCAGTACGTCGACATTGTGCAACACCGGAATCGTCGGTGTTGCAATGGTGACCTCCGCCAGGCGTTGTGCCAGGCGCTCCGCCGCGGGCCGCAGCAGCGAACTGTGAAACGGCGCCGATACCGGCAGCAGCACGCCGCGCTTGGCACCCTTGGCCTTGGCCAGCACGATCGCGCGCTCCACCGCCTCGCGGTGGCCGGCAATCACCAACTGGCCCGGCGCGTTGAAGTTGACGGGCTCCACCACCTGCCCCTGCGCGGCTTCCGCGCAGGCCGCGATCACGGCGTCGTCGTCGGGCGCGCCCATGATGGCCGCCATCGCGCCGACACCGGCCGGCACGGCGTCCTGCATCGCCTGCGCGCGAAAGCGCACCAGCGGCACGGCGTCGCGAAAAGCCAGCGCCCCCGCGGCCACCAGCGCCGTGTATTCGCCCAGACTGTGGCCCGCCACCACGGCCGGCATCGGCCCCTCCGCCGCCGTCCACGCGCGCCACGCCGCCACGCCCGCGGTGAGCATCACCGGCTGCGTGTTGGTGGTGAGATTGAGCGCGTCGGCCGGACCGTCGGCCACCAGCGCCCACAGGTCTTCGCCCAGTGCGTCGGACGCTTCGGCAAACGTGGCGCGCACGATCGGATGCGCGCTCCAGCCATCCATCATGCCGACGGCCTGCGACCCTTGTCCGGGAAACACGATTGCGAGTTTCATCACACCCTCTCGTTGCCTGTGCGTGTTGCGCGCGCGTTCACCAGCGCAGGAAGATCGAGCCCCACGTGAAGCCGCCGCCCACGCCGAGCAGCATCACATGCTGGCCGGTGCGGATGCGTCCGTCGCGCACTGCAATGTCGAGCGCCAGCGGGATTGACGCGGCCGACGTGTTGCCATGCTCGCCCACGGTGACGATCAGCCGCTCGTGCGGCAGGTGCAGCTTCTTCATCGTGGCATCCATGATGCGGATGTTGGCCTGGTGCGGAATCACCCAGTCGATGTCGGTGGCCTTCATCGCCGTGGCGGCCAGCGCTTCTTCCGCCACATCCGCCAGCACCTTCACCGCGAACTTGAACACCGCGGTGCCATCCATGTGCAGGAACGGCACGCCCTCGACCACGCCGTTGCGCAGCTGTCCCGGCACCGAAAGGATGTGGCGATGACTGCCGTCGGCGTGCAGGTGCGCCGTGAGAATGCCCGGCTCGGCCGCGGGCACGACCACGACCGCGCCGGCGCCGTCGCCGAACAGCACGCAGGTGCCGCGGTCGTTCCAGTCGAGGATGCGCGAATAGATCTCGGCGCCGACCACGAGCGCATTGCGCGCCATGCC
>JBKJSU010000167.1:0-2699 GCA_046594415.1 Casimicrobiaceae bacterium
GGTAACCGGCCCTGCGGCGTAAATTTGTCGACTGCCCCGGGCAAATCACGTGTCAGCCTGGCCAGCAACTCTTCCCGCGAAAGTCCGGTTCGCTCCGACAGCGTGCCGAGTGCTTCGGGCCCGATCGCTTGCTCCAGTTGGTCGGATCCAATGGGTTGATTGGGACCTGTCTTGACCCAGGAATCCGCCGCCTCCGCGTGTCCACTCTGCTTGAAACGCTCGACCAGATCGCGAAGTCCGCCACTCAACACACTCCCGGCGCTCGCACCGCCGAGAAGTCCACCCAAGTTGCCGAGCACGCCCCCTTGGGCGCCCTGCTGGTTGAGCGGGCCAGGTGCACTCCCCGACGCCTGGGTCCGTCCGCCCAACATTTCTGCGAGCTTGTCGCGATTCTGATAACCCGCGACAGCGAGAAGTCCCAACAGCGCAACCATCGACGGCATTCCGCGGCTCATTTCATTCTCCTAATCATTCGAAGTGGAAGGATCTCGACCATTGCACAGGTTACCGCATCAGCGGGTTAGGTCGGGCTAACGACCGACCGGGTGTACCTTCTTGGGGCGGCTCGGCGGTCACCGAGCGAACCTAGGAGGAGCCATGGGTATCATCTGGACGATCGTCATCGGGTTTTTCGCAGGCGTAATCGCTAAATTCATCATGCCCGGCAAGAACGAGCCTTCTGGTTTCGTGTTGACGACGATCCTCGGCATCGTCGGAGCGGTCGTTGCGAGCTATCTCGGCCAAGCGCTTGGATGGTATTCGCCCGGCGAGGGAGCCGGACTCATCGGCGCCGTCGTGGGGGCCATCGTCGTTCTCTTTGTGTGGGGCCTCTTCGCGAAGCGACAGGTGTAGGAGACGCGAGGGCATCGTCGATGGCGCGTACGTTCCTTCCAGTACGCTGCCGATCGGCGGTGGCCCGCTAACGCGCGCGCACGTCTACCCTATGCCGCCACATTGTCGGTGAACGACACAGTCTCAGTCATCGTCGCCCATCGTCTCGGGAAGGTCGAGGCTGTCCGCCGCCTCAGAGAGGGCCTCGCCCACACCAACGGTCAGCTCGGAGCGATGATCGCGATGGAGCAGCAGACTTGGCGAGGAGATACGTTGTTCTTCCGGATCCGCGCGCTCGGACAAACTGCGGCGGGGAGCATTGAAGTACTGGAGGACACGCTACGCATCGACGTGTCCTTGCCTTGGCTCCTGGCGCAAGCAGCAAAGGGACTTCTTCCGCTATTGCGGAAGGAAACGGCGAAGCTTCTGGAGAAGCAGTAGGGTCCGCACGGCACGGCCAGTTGCGGCGCGCGTTTTTCCGCTTGGTCCGTTCCTGGCCGAAAACGGCCGGCGCATGCTGGCGCAGGGCAGCGGTGTTTCTAGCGTCGGGGGCGGCGGATTACGTCAACGGGGTGGTGTTGCCGGTGGATGGTGGGTGGTTAGCAAGGTAGGGATCAAGCCGGCGGCGCGCGGGAAATTTCGCCAGCGCGGGTTTGATTCCGGCGGAAATGATGCCTCGCCTTCGACCCGTTGCTGTCTTCCGGGTTCCGCAAAACCAGTCATTCGCGAAGTCCGCTGTCCTGCCAACAGGCGTCGTTCCGTTTCGGCAAGGTCAATGCGACAGGTTTTCGACCTTCGCCCCCCCGGGATCGCGCGAACCAAGAATTGAAATCCCGCCTATGTCTCAGCAGTCTAGAAGCGGCTAGGCCGGATGGCAGCACCCATGTTGCTGTTGGACCGGCGGGCACTTCACCGAACCGTACGAGCAAAACACGCAGCAATCGCGCGGATGGGGCCGCAGCAGCACCTTGCATTGGCTACATTCGTAAAAGTACAGGCACGCGTCTGTTGGCATGGTCTCCTGCTTGGCGAAGCCGCAGTGCGGACAGGTCAACACGGATTCGAGTACAGCGGCGTTCATGGCGTGATCACAGGTGCGGCGTGGACGGAAAGCCAGCGTTGGTCGTGGCCTTCATCAACGCAGCGACATTGGCCTTGTCCGGGTCGAATTTCACCGTGGCGGTCTTGGTGACCAAGTCGATCTTGGTGTCGGCGACGCCGGGGACTTTACCCAGTGCGCTCTTGACGGTGATAGGACATAACTCGCAGGTCATGTTCTTGACGTCGAGCACAACCGTTTGCGGCGGTGCCGCGACTGCAGCGAGTGGCGCGGTTATCAGGATGGTGAGTAGTAACTTACGCATGGCGGCTTCCTTTTCAGTAGAAGATTGGCGCGAGCGACGGCACGGCGAGCAGGCCCAGCATTAGCACCGCGACCATCCAAAAAGTCAGCCGCTGCCGGCCGCTGGTCTTGGGGTGAGCGCATGGCATACCAGATGCGCACACCTGCGGCACGAGATAGATCTGGCGGAAAGCAAGGCCGAGGAAAAGCAGCGTCAGGCCGATGAAGATCGGGCGGTACGGTTCCAATATCGTGAGGTTGCCAATCCATGCGCCACTGATTCCGAGCGCTAGGAGCACCAGCGGTCCCACGCAGCACACGGACGCACCGATGCCTGCCAGTACCCCGGCCACCAGCGAGCCTTTGGCATTCAGTGCGGCCATTGCGGTAACTCCAAAAAGATAAAGTTAGGCGTACCATACATCCCGTACCGTGGTACGGAGTCAATGGGTCGGACGATGAGCGATCAACTTACGATTGGCGGCTTGGCAAAGGCGGCGGGCGTGAACGTCGAGACGATCCGCTA
>JBKJSU010000208.1:0-3401 GCA_046594415.1 Casimicrobiaceae bacterium
GGCGCCGCGAAGGCGCTCGAGCTGAAGGTCGAGACCACGCCGTTGATCACCCGCTCGCAGGCGCAGTCGCTGGGCATGGGCAGCGCCAAGTTCGTGGTGGCGCTGTTCGCGCCGGAATCCCTGCAGGGCAAGCGCAATACCGAGGCGATCGAAGTCGCACCGGGCACGCTGATCTCGGGCCGAATTCTCGAATACAAGCCAGCCGCGCCACGTCCCTTTGACGAGGTCAAGGAGGAAATCCGCGCGCAGCTGGTGCGCAAGGCGGCCACCGACATGGCGCAGGCGGCCGGGCAGGAAAAGCTGAAGCTGCTGGAATCCGGCAAGAGCGAGAAGGACGTGGGCGTGAGTTTCGGTAAGCCGGTGACCATCAGCCGCGGTCAGCCGCAGCCGGGACTGTCACCCGATGCGCTGGGCCGCGTCTTCGAGGCCAATCCCGACAAGCTGCCGGCGTTCACCGGCGCGATCAACGAGAAAGGCGGCTTCTCGATCGTCAAGGTGCTGAACGTGTTTACGCCGTCGCCGACTGACAAGGCGCGCATCGAGCAAGCCTCGGCGCGATTGTCCGAGCAGCTCGGCCGCGAGCTGTTCCAGTCCTACCTGGCCAGTTTGCGCGCCAAGGCCGACGTCAAGATCAACCAGGCCAATCTCGACAAGAAATAAATTCAGCGCGGGCGCTGCCCGCCGGTCGCAGCAATGAAAAACGGCGACCGCGAGGCCGCCGTTTTTTCGTCCCGATACTGCGGCAAGCGGATGGGCTATCCGGCCGTGCAGTTGGCCTTGATCCAGACGTCCAGCTCCGCGCGTTCGCGGCGACGCACGGCGTTGTCGACGAAGACGTCGTCGCCCTTTTCGTTCTTGCGGTACATCGGTACTTCCTCGGCGGTGAGCGTGCGCGTCTGCCCCAGTGCGCGCGTGCACATCTCGTTGCGCTTGACCTGGTCGGTCCGCTGGGCGTCGGACTTCTTCGCGTTTTCCGCCGCTTCAAGCTGGCGCTTCTTGAATGCGCCTTCCAGCTTTGTCAGGTCCTTGACCGCGGCCGCATTGGCCGGCGGCGGGGGGGCCTGGACGATCTCCACCTTGAAGTTGCCTGCCGGCGGCTGGTCGGAATACACGACGCGGCCATTGGCATCGGTCCACTTGTAGAGCGTGGCCGCGACCGAACTCGCGGTCAACAGCACCATGGCTCCCAGCAGGGCGGGCAGCGCACGACGGAGGCAGCCAGAACGTTGCATGCGGATGGACGCAGGCGCGGGACCATAGGCCACGCGCGATGAAATATGACGTTGGCAAGGTACTCCAGCGGCTGCGCGCGGTCAATCAAAGCCCCGCAAGGGGCCGGCGACAGTGACCGCGATACGTTGCAGGCACGCCCGTTGGGCGAAGGGCATCGACGCGGGTATAATCGATGTTTGCGCATAGGAGAAAGTTCAATGCGTGTTGTCCGCAAAGCGCTGACCTTCGACGACGTCCTGCTGGTCCCCGCCCATTCCACCGTCGTTCCCCGCGACGTCTCGCTCGCCACCCGCCTCACGCCCTCGATCGGACTCAACATCCCGCTGCTTGCCGCGGCGATGGATACCGTCACCGATGCCCGCCTCGCGATCGCCATCGCGCAGGAAGGCGGCATGGGCGTCATCCACAAGAACATGACGCCGGCGCGGCAGGCGGCCGAGGTGGCCAAGGTCAAGCGCTTCGAAAGCGGCGTGGTCAAGGACCCGATCACGGTGCCGCCCACGATGTCGGTGCGCGAAGTGCTGGCGCTCACCAAACGCCATCGCATTTCCGGGCTGCCGGTGGTCGACGGCAAGCGCGTGATCGGCATCGTCACCAATCGCGATACGCGCTTCGAGACCAATCTCGACCAGCCGGTCTCCAACATCATGACGCAGGGCGACCGCCTCGTCACCGTGCCCGAAGGCACCGAGCTCGAGGTGGCCAAGGCGCTGATGCACCGGCATCGCCTTGAACGGGTGCTGGTCGTCAACAACGCGATGGAGTTGCGCGGCCTCATTACCGTCAAGGACATCCTGAAGTCCACCGAGCATCCGCTGGCGTCCAAGGACAACCTGGGACGGTTGCGCGCCGGTGCCGCGGTGGGCACGGGCGCCGATACCGAGGAGCGCGTCGACGCGCTGGTGGCCGCGGGCGTGGACGTGATTGTCGTCGATACGTCGCATGGTCATTCGCAAGGCGTGCTCGAGCGGGTGCAGTGGGTCAAGCGGCGTTATCCCGATGTGCAGATCATCGGCGGCAACGTGGCCACGGCCGCAGGCGCCAAGGCGTTGGCCGATCACGGCGCCGACGCGGTCAAAGTGGGCATCGGCCCCGGGTCCATCTGCACCACACGAATTGTTGCCGGCGTGGGCGTACCGCAAATTTCCGCTATTCAGTTCGCCATCGAGGGCCTGGCCAAGACCGGCGTGCCGGTGATCGCCGACGGCGGCATCCGCTATTCCGGCGACATCGCCAAGGCGCTGGCCGCCGGCGCGTCGTGCGTGATGCTGGGCAGTCTTTTCGCCGGCACGGAAGAAGCGCCGGGCGAGATCGAGCTGTACCAGGGCCGCTCGTACAAGAGCTATCGCGGCATGGGTTCGCTGGGCGCAATGCAGGAGGGCAGCTCGGACCGCTATTTCCAGGACGCCGAAGGCGAGGGCGCGGCCGAGAAGCTGGTGCCCGAAGGCATCGAGGGCCGCGTGCCATACAAGGGCGTGCTGGCCTCCGTCATCCACCAGTTGATGGGCGGCCTGCGCGCGTCGATGGGCTATTGCGGTTGCGCCACGGTGGAGGAGCTGTCCACGCGCGCCGAGTTTGTCGAGATCACGTCGGCGGGCATCCGCGAATCGCATGTGCACGATGTGCAGATCGTGAAAGAGGCACCCAACTACCGGGTGCAGTAAGGCATACGTTCCGCGGGCCGGTGCTGACCGGCCCGTTTTATTTCTGTCGCTGCAGCACTCCCTGAAACTCATGGCCGCCCCTTCCCATTCCCGCCTCCTGATTCTCGATTTCGGTTCGCAGCTCACGCAGCTGATCGCGCGGCGCCTGCGCGAGACCCACGTCTACTGCGAGGTGCACCCGTGCGACGTGTCCGACGATTTCATCCGCAGCTTCGCGCCGAAAGGCATCGTGCTTTCGGGCGGACCCAACAGCGTCACCGATGGCAACACGCCACGCGCGCCCGATGCGGTGTGGACCGCAGGCGTCCCGGTACTGGGCATCTGCTACGGCATGCAGGCGATGGCGGCGCAATTGGGCGGTGGCGTCGAGCTGGGCCACATCCGCGAGTTCGGCTATGCCGAGGTGCGCGCGCGCGGCCACTCGGCGTTATTCCGCGATATCCAGGATCGCAGCAACGCCGAGGGACACGGCCTGCTCGACGTCTGGATGAGTCACGGCGACAA
>JBKJSU010000410.1:0-2980 GCA_046594415.1 Casimicrobiaceae bacterium
GCCGTCGCCTCCTGCATCGAGCGCATGCACGCCGTCAACCCGCAGTTGAACGCCGTCGTCTGCGACCTGTCGGATGCCGCGCGCACGGCCGCCGACGCCGCCGATGCGGCCGTGGCGCGCGGCGACACGCTGGGCCCACTGCACGGCGTACCGGTGACGATCAAGGAAAACATCGACCAGATCGGGTGCGCCACCGTCAATGGCGTGGCCGCGTTCCGCGACGTGATCGCCGCCACTGACAGCCCGGTGGTCGCCAATTGGAAGCGCGCCGGCGCGGTGATCATCGGTCGCACCAATACACCGGCGTTCAGCATGCGTCTCGATACCGTCAACGACTATCGGGGCCGCACCTTCAGCCCGTGGTCGCGCACGCATACGCCGGGTGGTTCCAGCGGCGGCGCGTCGGCGTCGGTGGCGGCGGGCATCACGCCGCTGGCGCATGGCAACGACATCGCGGGTTCCGTGCGCTATCCCGCGTACTGCACGGGCCTGGCGGGCTTGCGTCCGTCTTTCGGTCGCGTACCCGCCTTCAATGGCACCGCCAAGGCCGAGCGCCCGATCTCCGCGCAGCTGCTGTCCGTGCAGGGGCCGCTGGCCCGCACGGTGCGCGATGTGCGTCTCGGCTTCGAGGCGATGGCGGCGGGCGACGCCCGCGACCCGTGGTGGACGCCGGTGCCGCTGTCGTTTCCTCCCACCAGCGGTCGTGTGCGTGTCGCGGTGGTCACCGACGCGGCCGACCTTGGCGGCCGGGCGCTGTCGCCGCCGGTGGCCGACGCAATGCGGCAAGCCGTGGCCGCGCTTACCGACGCCGGTTATGAAGTCGTCGGCGAGCGCACGCCGGGATTCATGCGTGCCTTCGAATTGTGGTTCGAAATGCACGTTCCGGAATTCCGGCACTTCCAGCAGGCCGACTTCGAACGACTGGGCGACGAAGGCATTCGCACCGCCATCGGCCTTATGTATGCCAACGTGCCCGCCATCGGACCCGAGGCGCACCTGAAGGCGCTGGCCGAGCGCACGCGGCTGATGCGCGAGTGGAACCATTTTCTTGCCCGGATTCCGCTGGTGCTGACGCCGGTGTGCACCGAACTGCCGTATGCGCATGGCTTCGACCTCGAAGGCGCGGCGCGCACGCGGCAGGTGTGGGAGGAGTGCGCGACGTTGATGGCGATCCCGGTGCTGGGCCTCCCCGCAATGGCCGTCCCCACCGGCGTGGCGGGCGGACTGCCCGTCGGCGTCCAGGTGGTGGGCGCGCGCTTCCGCGAGGACATGACGCTGGCGGCGGCCGCGGCCATCGAGGCTCGGTGCATGCGCATCACGCCGATCGATCCCAAGGCGTAGGTCGTACCCCTTGCCGCAGTGCGACTCTGCGACTATCGTGCGGAAACGTTAGCGCGTTTGCGCTGAGCATCCATCCTGATCCACCTGGAGACCGCCATGGCCCTGTTCCGTCCTCTTCGTCCGCTCGCGCTGGCGCTTTGCGCCGCTTCGCTCGCGACCATCGCCGCGCCCGTCGCGGCCCAGACCACGCTCAATGTGGTGATGCACTCGGACCTGAAGATCCTCGATCCGATCTGGACCACGGCCTACATCGTGCGCAACCACGGCTACATGGTCTACGACACGCTGTTCGCCACCGACGCCAATGGCCAGATCAAACCGCAGATGGTGGACAAGTACGATCTTTCCGCCGACAAGCTCACATACACGATGACGCTGCGCGACGGCCTCCTGTGGCACGACGGCAAGCCGGTGACGGCCGAAGACTGCGTCGCGTCGATCAAGCGCTGGGGCGCCAAGGATGCGATGGGCCAGAAGATGATGTCCTTCGTGAAGGACATCACGGTCATCAACGACAAGACGTTCCGGATCAACCTCAATGCGCCCACGGGCCTCGTGCTGACCGGGTTGGGCAAGCCGTCGTCCGCCGTGCCGTTCATGATGCCGAAGCGCGTGGCCGACACCAGCCCGAACGAGCAGATCTCGGACTTCACCGGTTCCGGCCCGTTCGTGTTCAAGCGCGATGAATGGAAGCCCGGCGACAAGTCGGTGTACGTGAAATGGGACAAGTACAAGCCGCGCGCGGAACCTGCGTCCGGTCTCGCCGGGGGCAAGGTGGTCAAGGTTGATCGCGTCGAATGGAAGGCGATCGCCGACCAGCAGACAGCAGCCAACGCACTGCTGGCCGGCGAGGTCGACTATATCGAGGCGCCCGCGCATGACCTGCTCCCGCTGATGCGGAAAGACAGCAACATCAAGCTGGTGGACTGGAATCCGCTGGGCAATCAATACGCGTTCCGCTTCAACACGCTGGCCAAGCCCTTCGACAACGTCAAGGTGCGGCAGGCGTTGCTCTACGCCTTCAACCAGGAAGACTTCCTGCAGGCCACGATCGGCGACAAGCAGTATTACAAGCCGTGCAAGGCGCTGTTCGTCTGCGGCACGCCGCTCGAATCCGCCAAGGGCATGGATGGCCTGCTCGAATCCAACTTCACCAAGGCGCAGGCGTTGCTGAAGGAAGCGGGCTATGACGGCACGCCGATCGTGCTGATGCACTCCACCGACCTCGCCGTGCTGACCAATTTGGCGCCGGTGGCGAAACAACTGATGGAAAAAGCCGGCTTCAAGGTCGACATGCAGTCGATGGACTGGCAGTCGGTGGTAGCGCGGCGCGCCAAGAAGGATCCGCCGACGCAGGGCGGCTGGCATGCGTTCCTCACGTCGTGGGTGTCGGCGGACATCCTCAACCCGGTCTCGACGGCGTTCCTCAACGCCAGTTGCGACAAGGCGTTGTTCGGCTGGCCCTGCGACGCGGAGATGGAAAAGCTGCGCGATGACTACGCGCGCGAAACCGATCCGGGCAAGCACAAGGCCATCGCGGAGGCCGTGCAGGTGCGCCTGACGCAATACCCGACGCATGTGCCGCTTGGCCAGTGGTATCAGCCGGGCGCGTCGCGCAAGAACGTGGACGGCTACGTGA
>JBKJSU010000429.1:0-3160 GCA_046594415.1 Casimicrobiaceae bacterium
CCGGGACTCGCTTCAAGCGGACCGTGATCGCGCGGGTGACCGCATCGCGCACTACAAAGATGAGCGCGATCGCATTTACAGTCAGTAAGCGTCATCCTGATACCGTCTTGACTGCGGCGGTTGATTCGAGTCGCGTAGAATTCCGGGCGCGATGTACATCACCGACCTCACGCACTTCCTCGACGAGAAGGGCACCATCGGCCCGAAGTCCGGGCCTGCCCGGAAGCTTGCCGAGTTTCTCGGCCGGGTCGTAGCGGCGGCGAGTTCGCGAAGGGCCGTCGAGGATTTCGGCGCCGCACAGTGTCGCTGCAACAAATGCAAGGGCATGGCGACTGCGGTGATCGCTCCCGATGACGCCATCGAGTGGCTGTGCCGCGATTGCGGACATGAAGGTCGGATTTCGAACTGGCGCCGATCATTCTGGGACCTATCGGCGTCGCCGGCCGATCGACGCTGACCGCCTTACAGCTCGTGGCGCGTAGCGGCGTCGGGGCGATTGATCTCATCGACGCGCGTGTTGGTGGCCTTGGCGATGCCAATCGCCACGTCGAGACGGGCCAGAAGATCGGGAATGGCTTCGTGGGGCCGGCGACGCAGCATCGCCAGGGTCTTTTTGCCGTCATGGGCGACGGCCGCGTCGCGGATCGGCGGGACGGTGCCGATCATGATCTGGCCGCGGCGGTAGCGGCTTTGGGCGCTGGCGCGCTGGGGCCTGCTACGCCGCTTGGCGGCGTGCGTCGTCCAGCTTGGCGGCGATGTTCCACGGCAGCAATTCGTCGATACGGTTGATTGGATGCTCGGCAATGCGCGCGAGGACCTGCCGCAAATACCAGTACGGGTCGATGTCGTTGAGGCGCGCGGTGGCGATCAGCGTGTAGATATTCGCTGCCCGTTCGCCGCCGGCGTCGGAGCCGGCGAACAGATAGTTGCGTCGCCCGAGGACCAGCGGCCGAATTGCGCGCTCGGCGGTGTTGTTGTCGATCTCGATGCGGCCATCGTCGCGATAGCGAGTCAGCGCCACCCAGCGCACCAGCGCGTACTTGATCGCGCCGGCCAATTCGGACTTGGCCGAGACCAAGCGCAAGGTCGTGGTCAGCCACTGTCGCAGCGCCTCCAGCAGCGGTGCTGCGTGTTGCTGCCGCACCTGCGCTCGTTCCGCTGGCGGATGACCGCGGATCTGGCGTTCGATCGCATAGAGTTCGCCGATGCGCCGGATGGCCTCGGCCGCCAAGGGCGAGCGGTCCGTCATGTAGAGGTCGTAGAACTTGCGGCGCGCGTGCGCCCAGCAGGCTGCCTCGACGATCTGCGCGCCTTCATACAAAGCGCCGTAGCCGCCATACGCATCGGCCTGCAGGATGCCGCGGAAGGGTTTGAGATGCGCTTGCGGATGTTCGCCTTTACGATCCGGCGAGTAGCGATACCACACCGCCGGCGGATCGCGACTGGCCGCGGGCCGATCATCACGCACGTAGGTCCACCACCGCCCGGTCTTGGTCTTGCCGCGGCCAGGAGCGAGCACCGGCACTGGCGTGTCGTCGGTGTGCACTTTCTCGGCTGCCAACACGTAGCGGCCAATCCCCGCCACCAACGGATCCAGCAGTCGCGCCGCGGCGCCGACCCAATCCGCCAACGTCGCCCGGTCGAGCTCGACGCCGGCCCGCGCATAGATGGCTTGCTGCCGATACAGCGGGCAGTGATCGGCATATTTGGCCGCGAGCACTTGCGCCAGTAATCCCGGCGTCGGGATGCCGCGCTCGATCGGCCGCGGCGGTGCGGGCAACTGAATCACTCGCGCACAGTGGCCACAGGACAGTTTGGGCCGCACATGGCGCAGCACCTTGAAGTAGCCGGGCACGAAGTCGAGCATCTCGGAAATATCTTCACCGAGTTGGCGCATCGCTGCGCCGCAGTCCGGGCAAGCGCACCTCGCCGGCGCGTGCACGATCGTCTCGCGGGGCAGGTGGGCAGGCAAGCTGCGCCGTACGGACCGCAAACCGGTGCCGCGCGTTGGCGGCGGGGCTACGGTCGACTCTGCCTGCGGGATGAGCGCTGGTGCGACCACATCTTCAGTCGCGGGCACTTGCAGATCAGACAGCGCCAACTGCAGTTGCAGCAACGCCGCATCGGTCTGCTCGGCGGAACGACCGAAGCGCCAGCGCTTTAGCCGCGCGATCTCGACCATCAGCTTGGCGATCATCTGGTCGCGGTCGATGAGCAAACGCTGCAGCGTCGCAATGTCGTCGGGCAGAGGAGAAACGGTCGGCACCAAGTCAGTGTAGAACGGGTCGCCGATAATGCAAGGACGTTATGCTGCGCGTTCCGGTTGGAAGCTGACCTGTGGGCGCCGCCAATCGATGCCTTCGAGCAACATCGACAATTGGGCATTAGTCAGATGCACGGCGCCGCTGTTGGCCTGCGGCCACACGAAGCGCCCGCGCTCCAAGCGTTTCGCATACAGATTCATGCCGTCACCGCTCCACCACAGCAGCTTCACCAGATCACCACGCTTGCCACGGAACACGAACACATGACCGGAGAACGGATTCTCGGACAGCGTCGTTTGCACCAACGCCGCCAGTCCGCCCATCCCTTTGCGCATATCCGTCACGCCAGCCCCGAGCCACACCCGGGTGCCATGCGGCAACCCAATCATCGCTGCGCCAGCACGTCGAGCACGCTGCGCAGTGCCTGGCTATCGACGCCACCGCGCAGATGAATCCGTGCGCCGTAGAGTTCGATCTCGATGCTGGCGGCGACCGGGCGGCGACGCGGCACCGAAGCATCGACCCGGTCATCGGCAGGCGCGCATGGCTTCGCTGTCGCTGCCGTCACGATTACCGGCAGCAAGGTGGCCCGCGGCTCCACCACCGCAGCGGTCAAGTCGCGTCGGTGGCGAACGATCCAGCGGCGCACAAGATTAGCGTTGATCCGGCGCGCCATTGCGATCGCCGCTACCGAGACTCCAGGCTCGCTGCATTGCCTGACCACGTCGAGTTTGTATTGCAGCGTGTAGGTTCGCCGCCCCGTTCGATTCACCCGAATGCCGACAACCGGACGCGCTCGCAACGTAGCCTTCTTGGTGTCCACCATCTTCATAGTGGACACCATCTTCGGCGGCGCTCAGAATCAAATCAAGACGGTACTGAGCAGACGCTTACGA
>JBKJSU010000546.1:0-2641 GCA_046594415.1 Casimicrobiaceae bacterium
GAACGGCGTGGTCCGCACCGACAGCTGGCCGCGGCTGCCCGGCAGCTTTCACGGTTCCGGCTGCACGCTGGCTTCGGCCATCGCCGCGATGCTCGCCAACGGGCTCGACCTGCCCGAAGCCGTGCGCGAGGCGCAGGACTACACGTGGCAGACGCTCAAGAAGGCCTATCGCCCGGGCATGGGCCAGTTTCTGCCCGACCGGCTGTTCTGGGCGCGCGACGAGGCGGAGGAGATCGGCGAAGAACCCGAATCGCCGCGCGTCACCGACGTGCGCGGCAGCCACTGAGTGCATTCCCGACGGCATTGATGATGCAAGGTGCCAGGGCGCGAATCGCGGGACTTTATGCGGTCACGCCGGATCTGACCGATACCACGCTGCTGGTGGCCCGGGTGGCGGCGGCGCTCGCGGGTGGCGCGACCGCGGTGCAATACCGCAACAAGACGGCGTCTGCGCAACTGCGGCTGGAGCAGGCACGCGCGCTGGCGCAACTGTGCCGCGGCCGCGCGCTCTTCATCGTCAACGACGATGCGCGGCTGACCGTTGCCGTCGGTGCCGATGGCGCGCACGTCGGCGAAGACGACGGCACGCTGGCGCAGGTGCGCCACGACCTTGGTCCCGGCCGCATCGTCGGTGTCTCCTGCTACAACGACTTCGCGCGCGCGGAGCATTTCGCTGCGCAGGGCGCCGATTACCTGGCCTTCGGCAGCTTCCATCCGTCCAGCGTCAAGCCGCAGGCGCGCCGCGCCGAGCCGATGCTGCTCACGCGCGCACGCGCCCTTGGCTTGCCCCTGGTGGCCATCGGCGGCATCACGGCCGCCAACGCGGGCGTCTTGATCGCCGCGGGCGCCGACGCGGTGGCCGTGATTTCGGATCTCTTCGACCACGACGATGTTGCGGACATCACCCGGGCCGCCGCAGCGATCGTCGCCACTATTCGTGCCTCAATTCCAACATCAGGATCGACATGAGCCGTAACGACGAACTCTTCGCCCGCGCGCAGCTCACCATTCCCGCCGGCGTCAATTCACCCGTGCGTGCCTTTCGTTCGGTGGGCGGCACGCCACGCTTCTTCACGCGCGGGCAGGGTCCGTATGTGTGGGACGCCGACGACAAGCGCTACATCGACTATGTCGGCTCGTGGGGCCCGGCCATCCTGGGGCATGCGCATCCCGACGTGGTGCGCGCGGTGCAGGAAACCGCGGTGCATGGGTTGTCGTTCGGCGCGCCGACCGAAACCGAGATCGTGATGGCGGAAACGCTGGTGCGGCGCATGCCATCCATCGAGATGGTGCGGCTGGTGTCGTCCGGCACCGAGGCGACGATGTCGGCGCTGCGCCTGGCGCGCGGCTTCACCAACCGTTCGAAGATCCTCAAGTTCGAAGGCTGCTATCACGGCCACGGCGACAGCCTCCTCGTGAAGGCAGGTTCCGGCGCGCTCACGTTCGGCCAGCCATCTTCGGCCGGCGTGCCGGCCGCCATCGCGGGCGAAACGATCGTCACGCCCTACAACGAACTCGATGCGGTGACCGATGCATTCGCCGCCGATCCCGACAACATCGCCGCGATCATCGTCGAACCGATCGCCGGCAACATGAATCTCATCATGCCGAAGCCCGGCTTTCTCGAGGGCCTGCGCGCGTTATGCGACCGCTACGGCGCGGTGCTGATATTCGATGAAGTGATGACCGGCTTTCGCGTGCATCCGCGCGGCGTGCAGGGCCTGACCGGTGTGACCCCTGACCTCACCACATTGGGCAAGGTGATCGGTGGCGGCATGCCGGTGGGCGCGTTCGGCGGCAAGCGCGCGATCATGGAAAAAATTGCGCCGCTCGGACCGGTCTATCAGGCGGGAACACTGTCCGGCAATCCCGTCGCGGTGGCGGCGGGGCTGGCCACGCTCGCGGCCACCGAGGCCCCCGGCTTCTACGAAGCGCTGGCCGCGTCGACGAAGAGCTTCACCGACGGGATGGTAGCCGCGGCGAGGCACGCGGGCGTGCCGTTTTCGGCGCAGGCCGTGGGCGGCATGTTCGGGCTTTATTTCTCGGAACGCATTCCCGATTCGTACGACACGGTGATGGCTACCGACAAGGCGCGCTTCAACAAATTCTTTCATTCGATGCTCGATGCGGGCATCTACCTCGCGCCTTCGGCCTACGAGGCGGGCTTCGTTTCGGCCGCGCATCGCGCCGAGGATATCGCCGCAACGCATCGTGCCGCGGCGGCGGCGTTTGCCGCCTGACGCAACGACCCCACGGTCCCGCGCCTAGGGCTTCGTCCCGCGCAGGTCCACGGGCGTGGCGACGCGCAGCTTGTTGACGTGCTCGCTCTCGACGGGCGTGCCGTCCGGCTGCTTGCCGAGGAAATAGAACCGCTGCCATGCTTCCTTCATCGTCGCGGCGTCGCGCGCGTTGTAGCGCTGCATGAATTCGTCGCGGCGGGCCTTCCACGCCATCGCCTGCGCCTCGAGGTCCGGGTCGTCGGCGAGGTTGCGAATCTCGGGTTCCACGCCCAGCACGGTGCGGGCCGGCACGGGGAAGAGCATGCAGATCGGCTCGCCCTTGCGGAACCTTACCTTGCCCGGACGGGTCATCTGCCAGTTCATGGTGAAAGGGTAGGGCAGCCAATCCGTCTCGATCACGC
>JBKJSU010000550.1:0-5097 GCA_046594415.1 Casimicrobiaceae bacterium
CTCGACCAGAAGGATGCGCTGAAGATCGCGCTGATCTCGATCGACCCGTCGCGCCGCAAGTCCGGCGGCGCGCTGCTGGGCGACCGCATCCGGATGAACGCCAACGAGCATCCCAACATCTTCATGCGCTCGCTCGCCACGCGCGATGCCGGTAGCGAGATCTCGAAGGCATTACCCGACGTGATCGCCGCGTGCAAGGTCGCGGGCTTCGACCTCATCATCGTCGAGACCTCGGGCATCGGCCAGGGCGACGCCGCAATCGTGCCGCTGGTGGACGCGTCGCTGTATGTCATGACGCCTGAGTTCGGCGCCGCGAGCCAGCTGGAAAAGATCGACATGCTCGATTTCGCCGACGTCGTCGCCATCAACAAGTTTGACCGCAAGGGGGCGCAGGACGCGCTGCGCGACGTGCGCAAGCAGTTTCAGCGCAACCGCGAGGCGTGGACGACCGCGCCGGACGCGATGCCGGTGTTCGGCACGATGGCATCGCGGTTCAACGATGACGGTGTCACCGCCCTGTACCAGGCGGTGTCTGCAAAGCTTGCGGGGCACGGTCTCAAGCTCGCGCCGGGCGCGTTGCCCACCGTCACTACGCGGCAGTCGACCGTGCAGCACGTGATCGTGCCGGCGGCGCGGTCGCGTTATCTGGCCGAGATCGCCGACGCGGTGCGCGGCCATCACGCGTGGGCCGCGAAGCAGGCGCGGGTCGCGCGCGAACGGCAGGCGCTGCGGCTGTCGCAGCAGATGTTGCTGGGCGAAGGCAAGGCGAGGAGTGAAGCGAACGACGGTGCCGCCGGTGCATTGAAAATGCTTGAGGCCGAGCGCGATGCGCAACTCGACGCGCGCGCGAGAAAGCTGCTGGACATGTGGCCGCAGACCAAGGCGGCCTACAGCGGCGACGAATACGTCGTGAAGATCCGCGACAAGGAGATCCGCACCGCGCTGACCAGCACGTCGCTGTCGGGCACCCGCATCCGCAAGGTGGCGTTGCCGCGCTTCGAGGACGACGGCGAGATCCTGCGCTGGCAGTTGCTGGAGAACGTGCCTGGAAGCTTTCCGTTCACCGCCGGTGTGTTCGCGTTCAAGCGCGAAAACGAGGATCCCACGCGAATGTTCGCGGGCGAGGGCGATCCGTTCCGCACCAACCGTCGGTTCCACCTGTTGGCCGACGGCATGCCCGCCAAGCGGCTGTCCACGGCCTTCGATTCGGTCACGCTGTACGGCAACGATCCGGCGCTGCGCCCCGACATCTATGGCAAGGTCGGCAATTCGGGCGTGTCGATCGCGACACTCGACGACATGAAGGTGCTTTATGCCGGCTTCGAGCTGGCCGACCCGACCACCTCGGTGTCGATGACGATCAACGGGCCCGCGCCCACGCTGCTTGCGATGTACCTCAACACCGCGATCGACCAGCAGCTGGACAAGTTCCGCGCCGACAACAAGCGCGAGCCCACCGACGACGAGGTCGAGAAGATCCGCGCGTGGACGCAGACCACCGTGCGCGGCACCGTACAGGCCGACATCCTGAAGGAGGACCAGGGCCAGAACACCTGCATCTTCTCCACCGAATTCTCGCTGAAGGTGATGGGCGACATCGCACAGTATTTCGTCCAGCACAATATCCGCAATTTCTACTCCGTTTCGATCTCCGGCTATCACATCGCCGAGGCCGGGGCCAATCCGATCTCGCAGCTCGCCTTCACGCTGTCCAACGGCTTCACGTTCGTCGAGGCCTACCTGGCGCGCGGGATGAGCATCGACGATTTCGCGCCCAATCTGTCGTTCTTCTTCAGCTACGGCATGGACCCGGAGTACACGGTGATCGGCCGCGTGGCGCGGCGCATCTGGGCGGTGGCGATGAAGAACCGCTATGGCGCCAGCGAACGCTCGCAGAAGCTGAAGTTCCACTCGCAGACATCGGGACGCTCGCTGCATGCGCAGGAAATTTCGTTCAACGACATCCGCACCACGCTGCAGGCGCTGATCTCCACGTACGACAACACCAATTCGCTGCATACCAATGCCTATGATGAGGCAATCACCACGCCGACGGAGGAAAGCGTGCGGCGCGCGATGGCGATCCAGCTGATCATCAACCGCGAATGGGGTCTCGCCAAGAACGAGAACCCCAACCAGGGCTCCTTCATCATCGACGAGCTGACCGATCTGGTCGAAGAAGCGGTGCTGATGGAATTCGAGGCAATTTCTGAGCGCGGCGGCGTGCTGGGCGCGATGGAAACGGGCTACCAGCGCGGCAAGATCCAGGAAGAGTCGATGCACTACGAGCACATGAAGCACGATGGCACGTATCCGATCGTGGGCGTCAACACCTTCCGCAATCCGCATGCCGACACCGCGCCGCCGCAGAAAATCGAGCTGGCACGCTCGTCCGACGACGAAAAGCAGTCGCAGCTGCAGCGCCTTGCCGCTTTCCACGCATTGCATGCGGCGGAAGCGCCGGCCGCGCTGGCACGATTGCAGCAGGTGGTGATTGCCAACGGCAACGTGTTTGCAGAGCTCGTCAACACGGTGCGCGTGTGCTCGCTGGGGCAGATCACCAACGCGTTGTTCGAGGTGGGCGGGCAGTACCGCCGCAGCATGTAGCGGCAATCCGAGACCACGTAGGCGAGGCTGTTATCCAGGCTGTAGGCGAGGCTGAAGCCTCGCCTACAGCGTCTACAACCCCGCGTCGCGCGCCTTCAGCTTCGCAGCGATGTAATCGCCGTGATCGACGTACAGCAGGTCCGCCAGCTTGCGGATCACGTGGTCCTCGAACACGTCGCGCGAACCGTCGGCATAGGCCACCTGCCACATCAGTTCCACCACGCGAATCTTCTGCTCGCGCGTGAACCGCTTGTTGACCAGCGACGTGAACTGGAAGGTATCGGTGGCCTCGCGCACTTCCGCTTCGGCAAGTTGAAGCAGTGCAGTCGTTTCCGCCTGCGTCAGGTGAAACTTGTCCTGCAGCGCCCGGGCGGTGGCACTGCGCTCGTCGGCGGAAATTTCTCCGTCGGCGCGCGACACCTCGAGCAGCAGCGCTGCGGTGGCCAGCTCGATCGTGTGCTTGCTCGGGTTTGCCTCGGGGGAGGAAAAATTACGGTCGAAGAATTCACGGATCGAGTCGAGCATGGTTCAGCGCGCGCCGGCCCTTTGCAGGATGGCCACCATCTCGTCATAGCCGCGGCCTTTGGCCAACGCCAGCGGCGTGCTGCCGCCGCGATCGACCAGCGCGGTGCTGGCGCCGGCTTCCACCAGCGCCTTCAGCGTGGCCACGTGCCGGGGGCCGCCGTTGCCGAGCACGATCGATTCGATCAGCGCCGTCCAGTGCAGGTTGTTGACGTGATCGAGCGGCGCGCCGGCCTTGATCAGGATCCGCACGACTTCGTCGTGACCAAGATGGGCGGCGGCGATCAAGGCGGTGCCGTCGTAGCGGCTGGTCACGTTGCGCGGATTGCCGCCGATTTCCAGCGCCGTCCGGAGCGTGACCGGATCGTCCGCCACCGCGGCGATCGTGATGATGTCGTAGCGATCGGATTCGAGCGCATTGGGGTCGGCGCCGGCCTTGGCCAGCGCGCGCTGCGCGTCCTGTTGTCGCGCATAGGCGGCGACGTGCAGCGGCGTACGGCCGTAGCTGTCGCGGGCCTTGACGTCGGCGCCCTGCGCGAGCAGCTGCGCAATCTGCGCCGTGTCGCCGCGCGATGCGGCCGCGAACAGCCCGGTGTACGCCGCAGTTTCGGCAGGGGTGGGCGGCACTTGCGCGGACAGCGGCGCAACGGCCGCCAGCAGCGTCGATAGCAGCAACAGGCGGAGCGTGTTCAGCATGGGTCGTAGTGCAGGTAGCCGGCCAGCACGCCTTTCCGGTCGAGCACGCGCTCCAGCCGGCCGCACGCCACCATCGGCGGCGCGTCGCGCGCAGGGTAGAAGAGCGGATTGCCCACATTGGGCAGCGGTGGCGCAGCGGGATTCACCGGATCGATCTGCGGATTGGCACGGCCCGTCAGGTCCGCCACGCAGTCGACGGACGTGCCATCGGCCTGGACCACGCGCACGAGGCCGTTGCCATGGTTCATCGGCCACGCCTTCGAGATCCACTTGGCCTTGGCGCCGTCGCGGGCGAGGCAAAGGTTCATGCCGGCAAGCAGGTCGGGGATGTAGTGCGCCCAGTCCTCGAAACTCTTCGCGGCATAGTTGGCCACGGGCGCCGCCTTGGCATCGTAGGCCGCCTTGATCGTGCAGCACCCGGTGACCGCCTCGCCGGAGCGTACCGACAGGATCGCGCGGTGAGTGAACGCCGGGCCCTCGGCCATCGTCGACTTGCAGGCCTCCTCGCGCAGCGACACCACCAGCGTCTCCTTGGGCAGGTGCGTCGAGTCGCCGCGCCACACCGTCACCGGCGGGGTCAGGAACGACAGTGTTTGCAGCGACCCACTGAATACGACTTCGCGCTTGCCCTTGGGGCCGAGCGAGCTATAGCGCGCGGAAGTGCGGTTGGCGTTGACGTTCCAGAACGGCTCCTCGCCGCGGCAGTCGAGGCCCTGCACGAGGATAGGTTGCTGCTGCGCCAACGCGGGCGGCGCGGCCGCACAGGCAACAGCCAGCCAGGCGAGGCGCGGCAAGGATCGAAGGATGGTGGCGATCACAGTGGTCCGTCAATGCGTGGAGACCCAGACATTTTGTCACGAAACGCTGTGCTGCCGAAGAGGCGGCAGCGGGCGCGGATCACTCGTCCGCGGGTCACGCGCCGAAGCCGAACAAGGCGCGCGGGGTGTCCCACATCACCTGGTGGCGCACGGCGGCATCCGGCATCAATTGCGCGGCGAGATCGAGCAGCACGCCGTAGTCAATGCGTCCGGGCGCGCGCAGGTAGGGCCAGTCCGACGCCCACACGCAGCCTTGCGGCGTGTAGGCCTCCAGCAACGCGTCGATGTACGGACGCGCGTCGGGGTGCGGAAACGGCTCGCGCGTGAACTTGACGACGCCGGAGAGCTTGATGAACGCGCGTCGCGTCGCGGCCAGCGCGAGCACCGCCTTGAAGCCGGGCTGCTCGACGCCGGCGCCGGGGGTGGGGCGTCCGCAGTGATCGATCAGGATGCG
>JBKJSU010000553.1:0-8787 GCA_046594415.1 Casimicrobiaceae bacterium
CGCCAGGTCAGGCCCGCGTCGCGGATGACGATCTGGCGCTGCTGCAGCAACCACCGCATCGCCGGGGCATCGCCATGCGGCGCCGCCGTATCCACCTCGATGCCGGCGACAAAGAACAGGCCAGCGGCATTGCGCCGGACCTCGAGCTGCGGCCGCTCGATCGCCAGTTCCTTGAGGCGCAGGTCGAGCGAGGGAATGGAGGTCCAGGCAACGACCGCGTCGAGGCGGGGCAGCAGCAGGACCGGCGCCGCGCCCGGCGTGGCGGCATCGTGAATGGCGAAGTCGGTGAGCTCGAGCCGGGGATTCCACCCGTCCCATCCGGCCGTGATGCCGCCGATGGTCACCGGCTGGCCCAGCGTCGTGCCGAGGCGCGCGGCGATGCGCTCGCGGTGCTCGCCGATGCCGGGCAGGACGACGAAGCGCAGGGCCAGCAGCATCGCGCAGAACACGATCACCGCGACAATGATCGCGGTGCCGGTGAAGCGAACGAGTCGAATGGCGCGCGATGGGACCATGGCAATGAACGGGCGCGACCGCCCCAGAAGGCATAATGATTGGTCCGCTCATCGAATTGTAGCCGATCGGTCCTCCGTGCCTCGGAACCCGGCCCGCATTCGGCGGGCACGATGTTCCGGCCCATGATCTTCGACCTTCGCCCTGTCCTCGCCTTCAGCCAGTACGCGACCCGCGCGGTCACCGCCGATCCCGCGCTGGTGCCGTGGCTCGAAGCGACCGCCGCCCACCCGTTCCCGTGGCCGGATGCCTGCGCTGACCTTGCCGCGGCCGCCGACCCGGACGCTCTCGCGCCGGCGTTGCGGCACCTGCGCCGGCGGGTGTTCCTGCACACGATGGCGCGCGACCTGGCCGGCCTCGCGCCGCTGGAGGAGGTGGGTTCCGCGATGACGCAGCTGGCGCAGACGGCCTTGCAGGCGGCCGTTGACGTGCATGCCAAGCAGCTCGCGGAAACGCACGGCACGCCCCGCAGCCAGGACGATGGCGCGCCGTTGTCGCTCATCACCGTGGGCATGGGCAAGCTGGGCGGCGGCGAACTCAACGTCTCCTCCGATATCGACCTCGTGTTCATCTACCCCGAGGAGGGCGACACCGATGGGCCGCGGCCGCTATCCCACCGCGACTGGTTCGAGCGCCTGGGCCGCAAGGTGATCGGCGCGCTGCACGACCCTACTGCCGATGGCTACGTCTTCCGCGTGGACATGCGCCTTCGCCCGTATGGCGACAGCGGGCCGCTGGCCGCGTCGTTCGCCGCTCTCGAAAGCTATCTCGTGACGCAGGGCCGCGCCTGGGAACGCTATGCCTGGCTCAAGGCACGCGCGCTCACCGGCGATCGTCACGCCGAACTCAACGCGCTGGTCGCGCCTTTCGTGTTCCGCAAATACCTCGACTACGACGCCTACGAGGGCCTGCGCGACATTCATCGCCAGATTCGCGAACAGGGTGCGCGACGGGAGTCGACGGCCAACATCAAGCTGGGTGAAGGCGGCATCCGCGAGATCGAGTTCATCGCCCAGGCCATCCAGATCGTACGCGGCGGGCACGAACCGTCGTTGCGCGTGCGCGGGACGCTGCCTGCGCTGGCGGCGCTGGCGGCGCGCGGCCACCTGCCCGGCAATGCGGCCGCCCCGCTGCGGGACGCCTACGTGTTCCTGCGCCAGGTCGAGCATCGGTTGCAATACCGCGACGACCAGCAGACCCATCGGCTGCCTGCCGCCGACGAGGAGCGTGCGCGGCTGGCCGCCGCGATGAATTTTTCGTCGCTGCCCGCCTTCGACGCGGCGCTGGCCGCGCATCGGGCAGTGGTGGCCGTCACGTTCGCCGAGACTCTTGGCGACGGCAACGGGCGCGCGGGAACCGCCGCGGCGCCGGGCGATGCCTACGTGGCGTTATGGGACGATCCGCAACCTGCGCCGGCATCGCTCGCGCATCTGCGCGCGGCCGGCTTCGACCGACCCGAGGGCATCGTCGACATGCTGGTCCGGGTTCGTGCATCGGGGCGCTATCTCCAGCTCCCGGCCAACTCCCGCCAGCGCGTCGACACGCTGGTGCCGCAGCTCCTTGCCACCGCGGCGGCGCATCCGGGCCGGGCAGGCGCCAATGTCGTGTTCGAACGGCTGCTGCATCTCCTCGAGTCGGTGGCCCGGCGCAGTGCCTATCTCGCACTGGTGATCGAGCACCCACCGCTGCTGCCGCGCCTCGCCAACCTGATGGGCACTTCGGCGTGGGCCGCCGATTACCTCACCCGGCACCCGCTGCTGCTGGACGAACTGCTCGACGCGCGGATGCTGCTGGCCATACCTGACTGGACCGCATGGCGCGACGAATTGACGCGCCTGCTCGCCGAACGCCCGGATGACGCGGAGCACCAGATGGACGTGCTGCGGCGCTTCCAGCACGCGCAAAGCTTTCGCCTGCTGGTGCAGGACCTGGGCGGACACATGACGGTCGAGCATCTCGCCGACCACCTGTCCGCGCTGGCCGACGTCGTGCTGTCTGCCACGCTCGCGGCATGCTGGACGCATCTGGCCGGCGGCGGCGCCGCGCCGCCGCGGTTCGCGATCGTCGCGTACGGCAAGCTCGGCGGCAAGGAACTGGGCTATGCGTCGGATCTCGATCTCATCTTCCTGTTCGACGTCGCCGCGGACGATGCCGACGCCGACGACCTGCCCCCCCGCTACACGCGCCTCGCGCAGCGGATCAATACTTGGCTGACCGGCATCACGGGTGCCGGCCAGCTCTACGACACCGATCTGCGGCTGCGACCCGACGGCGCGGCGGGGTTGCTGGTGTCGAGTCTGGCGGCGTTCCGGAAGTACCAGGAGAAACAGGCGTGGACGTGGGAGCACCAGGCGCTGACCCGCGCGCGCTTCGTGGCCGGCGACGCGGACGTGGGCGCGGCGTTCGAAGCGCTGCGGGTGTCCATCCTGTGCACGCCGCGGGTGGCGGCGCCGCTCGCGGATGAAGTGGTGGCCATGCGGGGCAAGATGCACGCCGGGCATCCCAACCCGTCGCCGCTCTTCGACGTCAAGCACGACGCCGGCGGCATGGTCGACATCGAATTCATCGTGCAATTCCTGGTGCTTGCGCACGCCCACGACCATCCGGCGCTGACCCGCAACGCGGGCAATATTGCCCTGCTGCAAGCGGCCGGGGAACTGGGCCTCATTCCTCCCGCGCTCGCGACCCGCGCCGCCGACGCCTATCGCGATTTCCGGCGCCTGCAGCACGCCGTGCGTCTGACCGGCGCCGCCCACGCCCGCGTGGACGCGGTGCCCGAAGCGGCGCGCCGTGCTGCCGTCACGGCGCTATGGGCCACCGTTTTCGGCGCCCCGTGGGCAGACCCGGTGGCACCGGGCTGACGCCCGCCGGCCCGACGGGCGAAATCGGCTAAAATCGACGCTCTGACGAAAGCCGGGAGCAACAAGCAATGTCGATGTCCGACCGCGATGGATGGATCTGGTATGACGGCAAGATGGTGCCGTGGCGCGACGCCACCACCCACGTCCTGACCCACACGCTGCACTACGGCATGGGCGTTTTCGAGGGCGTACGCTGCTACAAGACGCCGACGGGGCCCGCCATCTTCCGGTTGCGCGACCACACCGATCGCCTGTTCCGCTCCGCGCATATCTTCGGCATGAAGATCCCGTTCTCGAAGGAAGAGATCGACGCCGCGCAGCTCGCGTGCGTGCGCGACAACAAGCTCGAGTCCTGCTACCTGCGACCCATTGCGTTCTACGGTTCCACCGCCATGGGTGTGGCCGCCAAGTCGAACCCGGTGCGCGTCGCGATCGCGGCTTGGCCGTGGGGCGCGTACCTCGGTGCCGAAGGCATGGAAAAGGGCATCCGGGTCAAGACTTCTTCCTTCACGCGCCATCATGTGAACATCCACATGACGGGTGCCAAGGCCTGCGCCAACTATCTCAATTCGATCCTCGCCAACCAGGACGCGACGCACGACGGCTACGACGAGGCGCTGCTGCTCGACCCGCAGGGCTACGTGTCCGAAGGCTCAGGCGAGAACATCTTCCTGATCGAGGACGGCGAGCTGCACACGCCCGACCTTTCGTCCGGTGCCTTGAAGGGCATCACCCGCGCCACGATCATGGCCTTCGCGCGCGAGCTCGGCATTCCCGTGCACGAACGGCGCATCACCCGCGATGAAGCCTATTGCGCCGACGAGGCCTTCTTCACCGGCACGGCGGCCGAAGTGACGCCGATCCGCGAATTGGACAACCGGGTGATCGGCGCCGGCACGCGCGGCCCCATCACGACGAAACTGCAGGCGCTGTTCTTCGACGCGGTCAACGGCCGCAGCGCGACGCATGCATCATGGCTGACGCACGTATGAGCGCCGCCGGGCCGTCCCAAGACGCTCGCCCCCTGGGGGGGCGGCGCGCAGCGCCGTTCGGGGGGAAGCTAAATGACGGACGCCACCCCAATCATGCCCCCGGTCGTGGTCAATCCTGCCAACCTGCCGGTGTTCTGCCCCAACCCCGCGATGCCGTTGTGGTCGTCGCATCCGCGCGTGTTTCTCGACGTCACCGCAAGCGGCGAAGCAATGTGCCCGTATTGCGGCACGCGCTACACGCTGGCTGGCGGCCCGCGTCCCGGCGGGCACTGAGTGAAGCATCACTCGACGTTCCGTGACCCTTGTGGCGCGCCGAGTCCGGACCTTCATGACCGGAAACGGCAGGCCTGACCATGGCCGCCGAACGCTTCCTGATCGTGGCGCCGTCGTGGGTGGGCGATGCGATCTTGTCCGAGCCGCTGGTGGCGCTGTTGCGCGAGCCGTTCGAGGATCCGATCGTCGACGTGCTCGCGCCGTCGTGGTGCGCGCCGGTCTATGCGCGAATGCGCGGCATTCGCCGGATCATTGAAAATCCGCTGGGCCACGGGAAGCTCGACCTCGCCGGGCGTCGCCGCCTCGGCGCCGAACTGCGCGCCGAAGGCTATACCCGCGCCTTCGTTCTGCCCAATTCGTGGAAGTCCGCGCTCGTGCCCTTTTTCGCGGGCATTCCCAAACGCATTGGCTATCGCGGCGAGGCGCGCTACGGTCTCCTGACCGACGCGCGGCCGCTCGCGAAGAAAGCGATGCCACGCCTGGTCGACCGGTTTGCCGGGCTTGCCACCACCCGCGGCGGACTGGTGCCGATGGTGACGTCGCCGGTGCTGGTGCCGGATGTCGCCAACCGCGCCGCCGCGATGCGCGCGCTGCATTTGAAGACCGACCGTCCGGTGGCGGTCCTGTGTCCGGGCGCGGAGTTCGGCGCGGCCAAGCGTTGGCCCCCCAACCAGTTCGCGGAGCTCGCCGCGATGTTCCTGCAGGACGGGTTGCAGGTGTGGATCGTCGGCTCGCCCAACGACCGCCTCGCTGCCGACGCCGTCCTCAATTCACTGGACGACAATGTCCACAAGGTGCGCGACCTTACGGCGCGCACCGACCTCGGCACGGCCATCGACATGCTGTCCGCCGCATCGGTCGTGGTCAGCAACGATTCGGGGCTGATGCATGCCGCGGCGGCGGTCGGGGTGCCGCTGGTGGCCCTGTTCGGATCGTCGTCGCCGCTCTACACGCCGCCGCTGTCGCCGCTGGCCACGATCGCCAAGATCGACATTGCCTGCAGCCCGTGCTTCAAGCGTGAATGTCCGCTGGGCCATTTCAAGTGCATGCGCGAATTGAAGCCGCCGATGGTCTACAATCTGGCCCGCGCTGCGCTCCCCGATTACATGCCGACCGCGCTGCGCCGGCATTAGCGCGATCCACCCTGCATCGGTACCCATGGCCAAGGCCCGCACCCTCACCATCTACACGTCGCCGCAGGACGCATCCGCCGCGTTCTACCAGGCGTTCGAGGCGCAGGACCTCGACGCGATGATGGCGTGCTGGGCCGACGACGAGGACATCGTGTGCGTGCACCCGGGCGGCGCGCGCGTCGTCGGCTACGATGCCGTTCGCGCCGCGTGGGAGCAACTCTTCGGCAGCGACCCCAAGCTCGCCTTCCGCCTCGAGCACGTCGTGGTGATGGAAACGGTGGGCCTCGCGATGCAGTCGGCCATCGAACACGTGTCCAGCGCGGACGGCACGGCGCGCGGCGCCGCGGCCGCCACCAACATCTTCCTGCGCACGCCGTCGGGCTGGCGCATGATGTGCCATCACGCGTCGCCGGTCACCGCGGTCGTGATGCCCGCGCCGAGCGGCCCGTTGCATTAGGGCCGGTCACCAGTTCGCGATCGTCGCTCGATGCGTCGGTGCACAGAGCGAAAAAATACATGCAAGGATTTCTGGCCAAACCTCGCAAGACCCTCGTGACCGGCGGTGCCGGATTCCTTGGCTCGCATCTGTGTGAAGCGTTGCTCGCCCACGGCCACGATGTACTCTGCGTGGACAATCTCTTCACCGGCAACAAGGGCAATATCGCCCACCTGGTCGCCAACCCGCGGTTCGAATTCATGCGGCACGACGTCACGTTTCCGCTGTATGTGGAAGCCGAATGCATCTTCAATCTCGCCTGTCCCGCGTCCCCGGTTCACTACCAGTTCGATCCCGTCCAGACAACCAAGACAAGCGTTCACGGCGCGATCAACATGCTGGGGCTGGCCAAGCGGCTGCGCGCGCGCATCCTGCAAGCCTCCACCAGCGAGGTGTATGGCGACCCGGAAGTGCATCCGCAACGTGAGGACTACCTCGGACGCGTCAATCCGATCGGCATGCGCTCCTGCTATGACGAGGGCAAACGCTGCGCCGAAACGCTATTCTTTGACTATTATCGACAGCATCAGGTCAGCATCAAGGTGGCTCGCATCTTCAACACCTATGGGCCCAGGATGCATCCGGACGACGGCAGGGTCGTCAGCAATTTTGTCGTCCAGGCACTCCGCGGCGACCCCATCACGATCTACGGCACCGGGGCGCAGTCGCGCAGCTTCTGCTTTGTGAGCGAACTCATCGACGCTTTGCTGCGCCTGATGGATAGCCGCGACGATTTCACGGGTCCCGTCAACCTTGGCAATCCCGGGGAATTCACGATGCTCGAACTTGCCAACACCGTGATCCGGCTGACGGGTAGCACGTCGCGGCTCGACTTCCAGCCACTGCCAGCCGACGATCCACGCAAACGTCAACCTGACATATCCCTGGCAATGCGCGAACTTGACTGGTCACCGAAGATTCCGCTGGACGAAGGGCTGATCAGCACGATCGCCTATTTTCGAGGCGTGCTACATGCTGCTTAGTATCGTCATTCCGTGTTTCAACGAGCGCAATACCATCCGGGCCATCGTCGATGCCGTGCGTGCGTCGCCATACGCCGAAAAGCAGATCATCATCGTCGATGACTGTTCCACCGACGGAACCCGCGCGCTGCTGGAGAGCGAGATCAAGCCGCTGGTCGATTTTATTCTTTATCACGACCTGAACTGTGGCAAGGGCGCGGCGTTGCGCACCGGCATCGCCCAGGCCACCGGCGACATCATCGTGATCCAGGATGCGGATCTGGAATACGATCCCAATGAGTACCCAAGCCTCGTCGAACCCATCCTGCAAAATCGCGCTGACGTCGTGTTCGGCTCGCGCTTCATGGGAGGACGGCCGCATCGTGTCCTGTACTTCTGGCATACGATCGCCAACCGAATGCTGACGCTTGCCTCCAATATCTTCACCAACCTCAACTTGACCGACATGGAGACCTGTTACAAGGTGTTCCGGCGCGAGATCATCCAGTCGATCGTGATTGAGGAAAACCGGTTCGGATTCGAACCGGAAATCACTGCGAAGATCGCCAAGACCCGCTGCCGAATCTACGAAGTCGGCATTTCCTACTATGGCCGCACCTACGACGAAGGCAAGAAGATCGGCTGGAAAGACGGCGTCCGCGCGCTGATCTGCATCGTCAAGTACAACGTCTTTCGGTGAAGCTCGTCCGCTATTTCTTTGTTGGCGGTACGGCGGCCGTTGTCGACATTGGCCTCTTTGCAATAGGCGCCAAGCTGATGGCACTACCCTACCTGCCGGTCGCCGCCGGCAGTTTCGTGGTGGCGACACTGGTCAATTATTTCCTGTCAGTCAGGCTCGTGTTTGAGAGTGGCGTGCGCTTCGGCAAGCACAGCGAGATCGGACTTGTCTTCATCGTCAGTGCGCTAGGACTGGCCGTGAACCAATCCATACTATGGATCGCGGTGGCGAAGTTCGGTGTCGAGTTGATCGCCGCCAAGCTGGCCGCGACTGCCGTGGTCTTTGCCTGGAACTATTCAATCCGGCGTTACTTCATTTTCGGCCGCCCCAGCGAGAAAGCCGGTTAGACGCGTGCCAATGGCGACAGATCCGGAGCGCAGGGAGCACCCCACTGCCGCCGTGTTCATGCTGATGGCAGGTCTCGCCTACGTTGCAGGTGTCCTCTATTTTTTCTGGCCCAGTTTCTCTTCCAGCTTTTTCCATCTGTCAGGCGACCTGGGCGACGGCAGGCTGCTCAATACCGTTGCGGAGCATTGGTACCTCGTGGTTCGAGGCGCGTCAGCGTGGCGCGACATGGAGATGTACTACCCGCAACGCGGCGTTCTTGGGTATGGCGACGCTCTGATTCTGTTCGCGCCACCGTACATCGCGCTTCGGCTGGCCGGTGTTCCTTACCTGTACGCCTATGCCGGCACGTTGGTCATGATTCTCGGGACGGGTTACGCCGCAACCATCTGGTTTCTGCGGCGCGTCGTTGGTGTTGGCGCCTCCGTAGCCATTGCCGGTGCACTCATGTTTACATTCTCGAACATGAACAT
>JBKJSU010000561.1:0-5174 GCA_046594415.1 Casimicrobiaceae bacterium
CGCATCCTGATCGATCACTGCGGACGCCCCACCCCCGGCGCCGGCGTCGAGCAGCCCGGCTTCAAGGCGGTGCTCGCGCTGGCCGCGACGCGACGCGCGTTCATCAAGCTCTCCGGCATCGTCAAGTTCACGCGCGAGCCGTTTCCGCACCCCGACGCGCGTCCGTACATCGACGCGTTGCTGGAGGCCTACACGCCGCAAGGCTGCGTGTGGGCGTCCGACTGGCCATACCTGCGCGCGCCCGGACACATTGACTACGGCGTGCTGCTCGATCTCGCCGCGCAATTGATGCCGGATGCCACCGTGCGCCGCCAGGTGATGTGGGACACCCCACGCGCCTTGTTCGGCTTCGGCGCGTGACCGCCGCAATACGCAGCGACCGGGACGCCCGCATCACGCCGGTGGCATGTCCTTGCGCGCAATGAGATCCGCCAGCGTGCGCCAATCGGCGCTGCGCGGAGCATCCGCAAAGACGCCGCCCGCCGCCAGCACGGAAACCCATGCCTGCCGGTCGGCGATTGCGCCGGCCATGAACGGTTCGAGCCCCGCCTCGCGCACCGTGGCCGCCGACTCGCGCATCTCCTCGGCGCGCCGCCGCCCGTGCTGCACCACGCGCTGCCAGAAGTACGAGCCCTGCTTCTCCCAGTCGATGCCGGGAAAGGTCTCCGCAAGCGACGCCAGCACTGCCTCCTCGACGCCGTAGCGGCGGGCCGTGAGGAAGCTCTCGATCACGATGGCCTCCATGCCCTTGACGATCACGCTGCGGCACATCTTGATCGCGGAGGCGACGCCCAGCGTAGTGGAGACAACGGTGGCCGCGAAGCCGAGCGCAGCAAGCATTGGCAGCGCCGCTTCCGCATCGGGGCCGCCCAGCAGCATCGGTACGCGCAGGCCATGCGGCGGTACCGACGTCATCACTGCCGCCTCGACATAGCGCCCGCCTGCCGCCGCAACCATCGCCCCGCAGGTGGCCTTGGTCTGCGGTGACGCCGAGTTGATGTCCAGCAGGAACGCACCCGGCTTGAGCGCCGTCAGGATGCTGGCCGTGGCCGCGCGCGTGGCGCTGGCGGTGACCGCGCAGATCACGAAATCCGCATCGGCGACCGCGGCCGAGGCGGTGGGTGCCACCTCCACGCGATCGCGTTGCGCGCGCGCACGCAGCGCTACGCCACGCGCCGGATCGTCCTGCAGGATGTCGAATGCATGGATGCCGCGCACTTCGAGGGCCGCCAGTGCCGCGCCGAAGATGCCGCCAACCTCGCCGTAGCCGATCAGTGCGATGCGCATTGCCGAGGCATCGACCGCAGTCGCCGTGCCGTCTTCCGGGGCAATGGTCGCGTTGCCTTCTCCCGCGGTGGTCATCAATCTACTCCGGTTGCATGTGCGCTTGCTCGATCACCGGCTTCCAGCGCGCGATCTCGCTGACGATCAGCGCGCCGAACGCGGCCGGGGTACCTGGCGCGGCATCGGCACCCTCGGCATCGAGGCGGCCTTTCAACACAGGCGACGCGAGCGCACGATTGATCTCGGCATTCAGCAACGCGATGATGGCCGGCGGCGTGCGGGCCGGGGCCACGACGCCGTACCACTGCACCGCCTCGAAATCGGGAATTGTGGCGGCAATGGTCGGCACGTCGGACATGCTCGCGACAATGTTCCGGCTGGACACGCCGAGTGCACGCAGCTTGCCCGCCTTCACCTGCTGCATCACGGCCGGCACGCCGGTCATGATCACTTCGACCTGGCCGCCGAGCACGTCGGTGACCGCAGGCGCCGTGCCGCGATAAGGCACGTGGCCGATGTCGGTACCGGTCTGCAGCTTGAAATATTCCATCGCGATGTGCGCCGCGCTGCCGTTGCCACCGGACGCGTAGCGCAGCGCTCCGGGTTTCACCTTGGCGAGCGCGACCAGTTCCTGCACGGTGCGCGCGGGCACGGCGGGATTGACCACCAGCACATTCGGCACGCGCGCCATCAATGCCACCGGCGCGAAGCTGGTGCGTGGGTCATAGGCAAGGTTTGGATAAAGCGACGGATTGATCGCAAGCGTGCCGATATGGCCCATCAGCAACGTATAGCCATCAGGCGCGGCGCGCGCCACCTCGGTGGCGCCGATCGAACCGCCGGCGCCCGGCTTGTTGTCGACGATAAACGGCTGGCCGAGCGCCTCCTGCAATTTTTGCGCGATCGCGCGGCCGAGAATGTCGGTGGATCCGCCGGGCGGAAACGGAATGACCAGCCGCACCGGCTTCACCGGCCAGTCGGCGGCGGCAACGTTGGAACCTGTGGCGATGGCGGCGAACGCGACCAGTGCCTGCAAGGCGCGACGGCGCGTGGGCACCGACGGCGCCAGCATGGCTCCGGAGCACCGGCGCACGGTCATGACGCTTCTCTCGGTCGCGCGCGATCCCAGTCGAGAGTCCTGGCGTCCACGCCTGCCACCGAATACAGCGCTCCTGGCGCATTGCGCGATTGCTGGAACACTTCCAGCGTCTCGCCGCGCATCGCGGCGTAGATGTGCAGATTCGACACTCCCACGACCGCGCCCAGTTTCTCGAGCATGAAGAAGATCACGCCGTAGTGGATCATCGCGCGCCAGTCGCGCCGGCGCACGAGATTGCGCTCCTCCTCGCTCAATTGCGCGGCCTCGAACGCGCCTTCCGGGTCGGCCAGGAAGCGCACGCGATGCGCCGGCTCGATCATCCGGTGCAGGAAATCGTTGAGACGATACGCCTTCACGCTGGTGGCCAGCGTGAACGGATAGGTGCCCGTCAACGCCTCGACGCCCTTCGTCTGGGCGCCCTTGCGCTCAAGCGTGGCCTGCACTTCGTCGGCCGACACGGTATCCGTCTCGTTCTCGTAGATCGCGGTGGCGATGCCGGCCATCGAGGGCAGGTAGTACGTGCGATGCAGGCGCTTCAACCGCGGCGCCATCGCCCCGCGCATCACCAGCCACATGATCACTTCCGCGCCTTCCCAACCGCCCAGCGTGGCGAGTTCGGCATGCGTCATCGCGCACAGGCGCTCCGGCTCGTGCTCGAACAGCTCCATGAATTCGGCATCCCACTGCGTGTTGTTGAAGCCGGCACGCTCGCCGTGCACCTGGTGCGACAAGCCGCCGGTGGCGACGATCGCCACCGCGATGTCCTCCGGATAGCTCTCGATGGCAAGCCGCAGCGCCTGTCCCAGCTTGAAGCAGCGCCGGGCGGACGGAATGGGAAATTGCAGCACGCCGATCTGCAGCGGCACCAGCGCCGCGGGCCACGTCGGTTCGTGCGGCAGCATCATCGACAGCGGCGAGAAGCAGCCGTGGTCGAGCGCGCGCTTTTGAAAGAACGACATGTCGAATTCCTCGGCCATCAGCACCTCGCCGATGTGCTGCGACAGCGCGGGGCAGCCGGCAATCGGCGGCAACGCGCGCGCGCCGCCGCCTTCGTCGGCCACGGCCCACAAGTCGCCGATGCCCAACGCAAAGGCCGAGTAGTGATCGAAGAAAAACGACGTCACATGATCGTTGAAGATGAACAGCAGCACGTCCGGCTTCTTCGCCGCAAGCCACGCCTGAATCGGCTTGTAGGCCTCGAAGATCGGCGCCCACACCGGATCGTCCTGCTTCTTCTTGTCGTAGGCAAAGCCGATCGTGGGGGTGTGGGAGGAGGCGATTGCGCCTACGATTCGCGCCATGGCGTGGATTCCTTTCGGGCATTGCCGGTTGCAGCGGGTGGAGTTCAGCGGCCCGCGGAGTGCTTGGTGATCAGCGCCTTGGCGCCGTCGTACAGCTGCTTGCCGTTGGCGCCCTTGGCCGAGACGTCGGCCATCCAGGCGTCGGCAATCGGCTGACCCAGCTTCACCCAGTTCTCCAGCTCTTCCTTCGGAATTACGTTGATCGTGTTCGCGCCGATGGTCTTCTTGCCGATCACATCCGCTTCAATGAAGGCGCGTCCGATCTCGCCGGACAAGGCCTGCCCACTGTTGGCATCGATGATTTTCTTGAGATCGGGCGGCAGCGCATCGTACCTGGCCTTGTTCATCGCGAAGATAAAGGCCGACGTGTAGAACGCCGGCAGTGCCGGATCGGTCTCCGAGTGGAATTTGGTGATCTCCTGCACCTTCACCGACGGCATCACTTCGTACGGAATGACCGCGCCGTCGATCACGCCTTTGGATAGCGCCTCGCCTACCTGCGGCACCGGCATTGCCACCGGCGTCGCGCCAAGCGCGCCCAGGAATTTGTTGGTCTGCCGCGTGGGCGCGCGCACCTTCATGCCTTTGAGGTCGGCCATCGTCTTGATCGGCTTGTTGGTCGTGTGGAACACGCCAGGGCCGTGCACATGCGTGGCCAGCAATTTCACGTCGCCGAATTCGTTGGGCGCGTATTGCTGCACGTAGTCCCAGAGCGCCTTGCTGGTGCCCTCGGTGCTGCGCATCATGAACGGCAGTTCGAATACCTCGACCAGCGGGAAGCGACCGGCCGTGTAGCCGGGCAGCGTCCACACCACGTCGACGACGCCGTCGCGCACCTGGTCGTAGAGCTGTCCCGGCGTGCCGCCCAATTGCATCGACGGGTAGATCTGGCACTTCATCCTGTGGTTCGACTCCTTGGCGATCTTGTCGCACCACGGCATGACGAACATCGTGTTGGCCGCCGAGCCAGCCGGCAGGAAATGGTGGACCTTGAGCGTGACCTCCTGCGCCCATGCTGCCGTACCTGCCAGCAAGATTGCCGCGACCGCGGCGCTGCGAAATGCCTTCATTGTTGCCTCCCTGGATACGATGCAAGTTGATACAGCCAGTTTGTCATGCGTGCCGGCGTTTGAAAGTGCGGTTCAGGACTTCGGCTTGTCGACATAGCGCAAGCCCGCTTCCTCGAGCCGCTTGCGCATGGCGTAGAGATCGAGCCCCAGCATGCCGGACGCGAGCTTGGCGCGATTACCAGCTTCCTTCGCCTCGCGGGCGGTGGAAGCGGCAAGAACTTCGGCGGCGCGCGCCCGCGGCACGATCACCACGCCGTCGTCGTCGCCGATCACGACGTCGCCGGGATGCACGAGTTGCCCCGCGCACAGCACCGGCACGTTGACCGATCCTACGGTGGCCTTGACGGTGCCCTTGGCATTGACCGCCCTGGACCACACCGGAAACTGCATCTCGCGCAATTCGCGCACGTCGCGGCAGCC
>JBKJSU010000597.1:0-2508 GCA_046594415.1 Casimicrobiaceae bacterium
TTTGCGCCGCCGCGCATCGCCGTGGCGGCGCTCAATCCACACGCGGGCGACGGCGGGAACTTTGGCCGCGAGGAGATCGACGTGATCGCGCCCGCGGTGAAGGCGGCGCAGGCCAAGGGCATCGGCTGCGAGGGCCCGTTCCCTGCCGACACGGTATTCGTGCGCGCGCGCCGCGGCGACTTCGACGCTGTGATGACGATGTACCACGACCAGGGCCAGATCGCGATGAAGCTGATGGGTTTCGAGTCGGGGGTCACGCTGCTGGGCGGCTTCCCGTTCGCGATCTGCACGCCGGCCCACGGCACGGCGTACGACATCGCGGGCAAGGGCATCGCCAACATCGGTGCGACACGCGCGGCCGTGCTGCTGGCGGCGTCGATGGCGATGCGGCAGTAGGCGCGGCGGTTCGGCGTCATCGGCGCCGGGAGCTCTCGTGGCGCCAACGCCAGTGTCGGGGATCCTCACCCTGCGTTGACCCTTGAAACAGGCGTTTGTCTTACAACGGGTTACGGTCGCGACCGACCAAACGACTTCGTGGTCCTCCTGCATGATGTTTGATCCCGACACCGGATCGGATAACGGAGGCAGAAGTGATTCAGATTCGCAAGGGGCAGGCGCCCGCCCCGCTCGAGCGTGCGCAATTCAATGTCCGGTTTCGTGCCTCGTTCATCGATCCGGCGTTCCGAACCGAAGAGCCGTCGATTGCGCGGCTGGAAGAAATTGCCTGGCACGCCTACGCCGAGGGCCGGAAGGCGCCCATCACGCAGCGGGCCGGCCCGGGCTATGCCGATCCGGACTACCAGCTTGCAACCGAATGGGTTGCCACGAAGCAGCGCGTCGCTGACGCGCAGGTTCGCTTCGCCGATCGGACGGTGCAATCGCGCGTTCTCTTGATCTGCGGGTCGGCACGCAACGATGGCACCTGTCCCGGCGAAATATCCAAGACCTTCCGTTTGGTCGGCCTCGCCCGTGAAGTGCTGGAGCAGAAGGATATCGACGTCGATGTGCTCGATCTCAGCCTGCTTACGTCGGAATACGGATTGAAAATCCATCCCTGCAAAGGTTGCGCGTCGACCGCGATGCCGCTGTGCCACTGGCCCTGCAGCTGTTATCCCAACCACGCGCTGAACCAGACCAACGACTGGATGGCCGATATCTACGAGCGCTGGACGGCCGCCCACGCGGTGATCATCGTTTCGCCGGTGTATTGGTATCAGAGTCCGAGTCCCCTCAAATTGATGATCGATCGCCTGGTGTGTGCGGATGGCGGCAACCCCGACCCGACGTCGACCGGTGGCAAGAAGCCTGGCAAGGCCAAGGAGCTCGAAATGGCCGGATGGAATTACCCGCAGCATCTTGCGGGCCGGGCCTACGGGCTGATCGTGCACGGCGATGTTGCCGGCATCGAAGATTCGCGTCGCGGCTTGTCGGATTGGCTCGACTGGATGGGCTTCATCGACGCCGGCGCACTGTCGCGCCTGGATCGGTTCATCGGCTACTACGAACCTTATGCCACCAGTCACGAGGCGCTGGACCGGGATGAACCCATGCAGGAGGAGTCCCGCAATGTCGCGCGCGCGGTGGCCAATGCTGTCGTCGAATTACGCGCGGGTCGGCTGCAGGCGGTGCAGCCGACACTGTCGCGACCCCGTCAAAAGTAATGTGCCCACATGGCCCAGATCAAGATCGCAGTGATCGTCGGCAGCCTCCGCCGCGAATCTAACAACCGCAAGCTGGCCAATGCCGTCGTCCGGCTGGGACCGTCCGACTTCACGTTCACGCAATCCGTGATTGGCGACCTGCCCCTGTACAACCAGGATGACGACACCCACCAGGCCGCATCGGTGTTGCGCCTCAAGGAAGAACTCACTGCTGCGCAAGGTGTGCTGTTGGTCACCCCGGAATACAGCCGCTCGGTGCCCGGCGTATTGAAGAATGCCATCGATCACGGTTCGCGACCCTCGGGCAAGAGCGCGTGGGCGCACAAGCCGGCGGGCATCATCGGCGCCTCGCCCAGCGCCGTCGGCACTGCGGCAGCACAACAGCACCTGCGCAACATCCTGGCGGCGCTCGACATGCCGACGATGGGCCAGCCGGAGGCCTTCGTTCAGGTGAAGGAAGGTCTTTTCGACGAAGCGGGTAACATTGGCGAAGGAAGCAGGAAATTCCTGCAGGGTTGGATGGACCGCTATGTCGCGTGGGTGAAGTTGCACGCAGCATGAGCGGCATCCAGACAATGCCGGCCGGCAACGCGGTCCGGTTATCGGGGAAACCAGTGCGCCGCCACGCCGAACGACATCGAACCGCACGCATCGGCTGGCTGCGCGCGGCTGTGCTGGGTGCCAATGACGGCATTGTCTCCACCGCCAGCCTGATCGTCGGTGTCGCGGCAGCCAATGCTACCCAAAGCAGCATCCTCCTGACCGGTATTGCGGGTCTGGTGGCCGGCGCCATGTCGATGGCCGCCGGCGAATACGTTTCGGTGCACTCGCAGGCCGATACCGAGAA
>JBKJSU010000470.1:0-6276 GCA_046594415.1 Casimicrobiaceae bacterium
CTCGACGACGCCAGCCTGAATGGCGAAACCTACAGCGTGATCAGCTTCAACGCCAAGGGTGCAAGCACGCAGCCGAAATGGGCCGACACGACATCGATCATCGCCGGCTGCACGGCAAACGGAGCCGCCACAGCGGCAGCGGCAGGCGCGGCGATCCCGGCGCTGAATGCGTTTGTCGCCGGCGACGTGCAACCGATTCGCCGCGAGGGAGTCGTCGAGAAGTGCACGTTCTGCCATCACCGAACCAGCAACGGGCTGCAGCCGGCATGCGTCGAAGTCTGTCCGACCAAGGCGCGTATCTTCGGGGACCAGGACGATCCGAATACCGAGATTGCCAAGGTGCTGAAGGCGCAGAAATCGTTCGTCCTCAGAGAAGAGGAAGGGACGAAGCCGAACGTGCACTACGTCGGCAAGTACAGTGTCCGGGGTTGAACCATGGAACTGCTCAACCAATTGCAGTGTGGACAAGCGTCCCCTTTGCGTTCCCCAGGAGCCTTGATGGTGCAGCACGAACAGGACGAGGGTGCGTCGCGCGAAGTACTGTGCCGTTTGCTCGCCGCCTGCTACTACGAGCCATCGGTGGCGTTCACCGAGGAACGGGTCTTTGCCACCATGCAACTGGCGGCGGCGCGGTTAGACGCGGACATGGCACTATTGGCGCGGCAACTGGGTGACGCTTTCTCCGAGGAGGAACCGCAGAACCTGCTCGTCGACTACACACGCCTCTTCCTGGGCCCGGTCGACACCCTCGCGAAGCCTTATGGGTCGGTATGGCTCGAGCAGAGAGCCACGTTGATGCAGGAATCGACGGTTGAGCTTCTCGACCTCTACGCGGAAGGTGGATTCGAGATGGATGAGTCGTTCCGGGACCTGCCAGACCACATCGCGGCCCAACTGGAGTTCCTGTATCTGCTCATCTACCGGGAAAACGAAGCCCGCTACAACAGTGACGCAGTGGCGCTCGCGACGGTCGAAGGCACCCGCAAGCGATTTCTGGAAGGGCATTTGGGACAATGGTTCGGCGACTTTGCGACGGCCATGCGCAGCGGTTCGCAGACCACCTTCTACCGGGCTCTCGCCGACCTCACCGAGAAATTCGTCCGCTACGAAATGGGCCGGTCCGTCGCCTGACCGCCGCAGGATCCGCGCAGTGTGCCGCGGTGGAGTTCGGCCGAGGTTGGGGCGCAAGGCACGCAAACCGTCGCTGCGGATCGGAAATCAGCGCCCCCAGGTCTCTGGCGGCGCTTCAGGTTCGGGATACGTTCGGTTGCGGACGAGCAGCCACGTCTGGCATGCTGCTTGCTCATGGATCGCATAACCCTTGCCGATAGCGGCGCGCCGGTCACTGCGCGCCGTTGTGTCACCACTCATAGCATCCACGCAAACCGCACAGCCCGCAGCGCGCCGCAGAAGAGGCACGCGCTTTTTTCGAGGAGAACCGCATGACCCGATTCGTCCGGCGGCCGCGCAGTTTGGGCGGCCTTGTGTGCGCGGCCCTGCTGCTGGGCTGCGTAATTTCGGGACTGGGCGGCGCCGACGAGGCCAAGGCGCAGGCCGGCACGATTTCGCCGAGCCTGTTGGCGCTGCGTCCGGTGCAGGCGGTCTCCTACCAGCCATCGCCGTCCGACGATTGCCTGTGGCAGAAGAGGCATTGCCCGAATCCCAACCCGACGCCGGCGAACCCCAACAACGACGCGACCTACTTCGACAGCGACTTCTACAACTCCGATTTCTCCAGCCTGTGGGGCAAGGGCAGCACGCCCAACGGACGCAACGACCTCGCGACGATCCAGGCGAGCGGCGCGAACCTGCTGCACATCTACAGCTGGAACCCGCAGCGCAACCACAAGTCGTTCCTCGATGCGGCCCATGCCGCCAATCTCAAGGTGATGATCCCGATCACCAACTACACGGCGTGCACGATTTCGGGCGGCTGCCAAGGCATCGCGCCGGCAAAGGCGAGCTACCAAGCGGCCTACAACGTCATCAAGGGCACGTTCGACGAGATCTACGCCAATGGCGGCACCACGCCGCATCCGGCGGCGGCGGTCTGGGCGATCTTCAACGAGTACGACCTGAATAGCATCGATCCGAAAAACATCGCGTTCGCGATCCAGGCGATCCTGCAGCTCGAAAACAAGGCGAGCGTCACCGGCGCGAACCGGCTGCCGTTCGTGGTGCCGGTGTCGAATGCCATCCACAATCAGGCGAGCGGCGCCCAGCCTGCCTATTTCGCGAACGCCGAGGCGCTGTACCTGGCGATGACCGGCAACGCGTCCAAGACCGACGCCACGATTCCCCCCGGCGTGCTGCCGATCGTCGCGCTCTCCGTTGCACTGCAGAGCGCGGCGACCAATGCCACGACGTCCTACCAGGCCGCCGGCGACGCGTCGGCCGTGACCGTCGCGGCAATGCCTGCGGACTTCTGGCAGATGCGCCACATCGCCACCGTCAACCCGTTCTCGGACGGGCCCACGCTCAACCGCTACATCACCGACGCGGCGCAGTTCCAGTCGGCTTTCCCGGGCGCCAACGTAACGGCGGCAGGCATCACGTGGACCGCGGCGTGGAACAGCTTGCCGCCGATGTTCTTCAGCGAGTCAGGCGTCAACATCAGCGGGAGCGCGCCGGGCACTTCCGGCACCGCGCAGACCCAGGCGGCGTTCGTGCTGAAGCAACTCCAGTGCACGATCCCGTGGGCGGCTGACGCCACCAGCACAACGCAGGGCTATTTCCTCGGAACCACGATCTTCGAGTTCTCCAACGAGGACGCGAACGGCCGCTGGGGCATGTTCGTGTTTCCGACGCCGGCGAGCTTCACGACCGCGACGACGACCGGCGGCGCCACCTACCGCGTCGACAATCTGTTGGCACAGCCGGGGTGGGCCAACGTGGCCACCGGCTTCCTGGCCACGGCCAAGACGTGCCAGTGATCATGCGCGAACGTTCGGACAGGAAAACGACCATGCACACCAACGAAAATTCGGCATTGCGCAATCCCGGTCGCGCGGCGCGGCGGGCGTTGCGGCATCTATCGCTCGTCGTCGGCTGCTGCGTGCTGCTGGCCACGCAGGGGTGCGGCGACGACGTCACGCCTGTGCGCATGGACACGAGCATCGCCGGCACCTGGCAGGTGACGTGCCAGCCGGTGAACGAGGACTGCCACAACTTCTCGATCACGTTCGCAGCGGACGGTGACATCCGGGAGACGAATTTTCACGGGCATAGCGGACCGAACAAGGGCTACGGCGAGATCGTCGGCGCCGAACTTTCGTTCAGCCTCGGCTTCGGCACCACGTACCTGTACGTCGGCAGGCTCGATGCAGCGGGCGGCGTCGCAACCGGGAAGCTGACCAATTTCGACTACGACGGTGAGCAGAAGACGACGCCAGCCACGCTGGCGCGGAAGTGAACTCGCTGAGGTCCACGGGTCAGGCCGTCCGCACAATCGCACCGGTAGGCACGCGCAAAGAAGCGAAGTGCATCCCGCTGCGCGTCGTTCCCGAGCCTACGGGAGAACGCTGCTCAAGACCTGCGTCCGGAAAGAAGCCCGTCGCTCGCTGCCCTGTCCGGCAAAGCGAACTCGACGCGAAAATATTAAATCCATATACTGTGGTCGACCATGACACTCGGAGCTGATATGACCGTATGCGGCCTGGACATTGCCAATCGCCGTTGCATTGCAACGTTGATGGCCGCTGCGGCGGTAGCATTCGCACCGTCAAGCGCAATCGCTGCCGGAAGCATCGATTTCAAGGTCGTCGTCAACGGGGTGCCCGCGGTCGATGCATCGACCCCGGTCCCGGCCGGGGCCAGCAGATCTTTCATAAAAAGGGGCGCCGTTCCCGGGGCGACGTGGAGCTTGTCCGGCGGCGGCGCCACCTCACTGGCGATCATTTCGATGGCGTTGTCCGGGGCAAGCAACACAACTGCCCAGGTCAAGGTCCTCACCGACAGCGGATCCGCGTTCTTGCGCACGGTCGGGGGTGGCCCCCGACCGGACATCTCCGCGGGCAAGCTCGTGCTCTACCAGAGCGCCGCTGCGTCGGTCTTGGGTAATGGCCAGTTGAACGTCAAGCTATCCGTGGATTTCCAAGTCGTGAGCACCGGCGCCTCCGCGAGTGGAGAGGGAGAAAGTTCGCTTGCTGACCAGCCCGGCCGCGACTCGGTGGAATTTCCGGTCACGGTCAATCTCCCGGCCGGAATCCTGCCGGTCGGATCGATCACCGTCGTATGGCGCACTCAATTTGCGGCCGATGCCTCGATCAGCCCTGCGACGCAACAGACCGTCATTGAGGCCACCTCACCTGGCGCAAGGATCCAGGGCTTTCGCGTATTCAACGCGGCCGGCGTGCAGGTGACCGGATTCACCCTTGGCCCCCTCGTGGAGTTGCCGCCCATCGCCGCAGGCAAGACCTTGGCCGTCGAGTACTACAACGCCCAGTTCGGCCACTACTTCATTTCGACCAGTCCGCAGGAAATCGCCAATCTCGACTCGGGTTCGCCACCGGGATGGGCACGCACCGGCGAGTCGTTCCTGGTTTATACGTCGGAAGCGGCCGAGCGGTCGGCAGTGTGCCGTTTTTTCTCCGGGCAAGCGTTCGCGCCCAAGAGCTCGCATTTCTACGCGCCGCGGGGCCTGGGTTGCGAAGCCCTCTTGCCGTCAAACCCGGTGTGGGCGTACGAGGCCGACGTGTTCTTTTCCGCGCTGCCGGACTCGAACGGCCTTTGTCCGGACGGCAACGTGCCGGTATACCGCCTGTATAACAACGGGCAGGGCGGTGCTCCCAACCATCGCTTCACGACACGCGTTGAGGTGCAACTCGACATGATCGCTAATGGGTACGTGGCGGAGGGAACCGGTCCGGGCGTGGGGATGTGCTCGCCGCTTTAGAAAGGGGCCGCGCCGGCCCGGCAGGACGTCGGCGCGGTTCCACCCACGGACGCTGTTCGGTAGCATGTGCGCTGGAAAAGAGTGATGCGTAAGACCGCGCGGATGCCCGCCGCCGTCTACGACCGCGGTGCCGACCATAAATTTCGGAGGCAGGCAATGACCTATAACCGTATCGCGGCCACATTGATCGTTATCGCTGCGCTCGTCGGCTGCGTGACTACGGAACAGGCGCAAAAGGCGATGGACTCCCGCTTCATCGGTCAGCCCAGCGATATATTCTTCGCGCAGTACGGCGCACCGCAGTCGTCGTTTGGCCTCAACAATGGCGGGACCACATATCGCTGGCGTGGTGGTGCGACGGTGCTCAACATCCCCGCGGAGTACAAGAAAGTGGAACAGCCGTCGACCGGGATGGGCACCAGCGATACCAAGACTACGACCAGCGTCTCGCGTCCTGATGCCAATACCACTGTCACCGAGTCCAAGTCGACAACGTTCAGCATGGGCGTCTCATTACCGCCGCAACAGGTGCTGGTGTCGCCAGCGCGCACCGTGCAAGTGTTCTGCGAAGCGCAAATCAGCGTCGACCCAAAAGGAATCATTACCAACATTCAGGTCACGCAGGACACACAAGGGGCAGGGTTCAGCATCTCGCGCTGTGCCGAAGTGTTCAACGTCAAATCGTAGGCGACGCGATGGTGTCGGGGCGCTAATCTTGCGGCGTCATGTCACTTTCGTGCGAGCGTGTTAACGCGAGATGCGCCCATGCGATGACGTCGAGACACATCAGGACATCGGCCAGCGTGATCAGCACAAGAGCAGCAAGAAAGCGCGGGACGTTCAGCCGTATGCCGGCCATCAGGATCGGGTAGGCCAATCCCGCGCCCAAGAGCTCATATTTCACCGGTCAGGAATTACGGAAACCGTGCCTTGAGCTTCAGGATGGGTGCCTCGACGAAGTGCCACATGCACGCGGCGAGCAGCACGGTGAGTCCGAAGCGCGCCACCAAGGGTGGAACCGCGCCCACCGGCGGGAAATGAAAGGTGAGCCAGTCGACCAGCGGCCACATGAAGAGATGGATGAGATACAGCCCATAGCTGATCCTGCCGAGATATCGGAACGGCCCGAAGCTGAAAAATCCAAGCACGAGGCGGTTGTTGGTTTCCCACAGGCCCATTACCATCGCGAGGAAGCCCAGCGCAAGCAGCGTTTGTGAGTGCGGCGGGTGAATGACGATGTCGATTGATGGCGAGTCCGGACGTGACATTGCGAGCACCGTCACGATCAGGGCAAGGCCGGCAGGAAACATCCACCGTCGGGCGCCATTGCGTACTTTTTCGCCCCACGCGGAGGTGTCCGCGAACAGTACTGCGCCGACCGC
>JBKJSU010000093.1:0-2582 GCA_046594415.1 Casimicrobiaceae bacterium
GTGATCGACGGCTTCATGGTCCAGGGCGGTGGCTTCACCGCCGACTTCAAGGAAAAGCCCACCAAGCCGCCGATCGCGATCGAGTCCGAAGCGTCCAGCAAGGCCGGCATGAAAAACGTCGTCGGCACGTTGGCGATGGCCCGCACCAGCGACCCCAATTCCGCCACGTCGCAGTTCTTCATCAACGTCAACGACAACGCGCGCCTCGACTTCAGCGCCGCCACGCCGCAGGGCTATGGCTACACGGTGTTCGGCAAGGTGGTCAGCGGCATGGACGTCGTCACCAGGATCGCCAAGGGTGCCAAGGGCGCCAAGGGCCCGGTTGCGCCAGGGATCAATCCCGGCGACGTGCCCTCGCCGCTCGTCATCATCACGTCGGCCAAGGTCGTTGGCGGCTGATTCGTCAACGACGCCAACCTAGAAAAGCCTGGAGAACAGCATGGTCGTACTCAAAACCAATCACGGCGACATCACGCTCGAGCTCGACACCGAGAATGCGCCGGCATCCGTCGCGAATTTCCTGCAATATGTGCGCGACGGTCACTACGACAACACCGTGTTCCATCGCGTGATCGACGGCTTCATGATTCAGGGCGGCGGCATGGAACCCGGCATGAAGCAGAAGCCCACGCGCGCGCCGGTGGCCAACGAGGCCACCAACGGCATCAAGAACAAGAAGTACACGGTGGCGATGGCGCGCACCTCGGACCCGCATTCGGCCACCGCGCAGTTCTTCATCAACATCGCCGACAACGAGTTCCTCGACTACAAGGCGCCCAGCGCCAACGGCTGGGGCTACTGCGTGTTCGGCAAGGTGGTCGCGGGCCAGGACATCGTCGACAAGATCCGCACGGTGCCCACCGGCACCAGCGGCGGCCACCAGAACGTGCCCACGCAGGATGTCGTGATCCTCAAGGCCGAGGAAAAATAGGGTCAGACTCCCATTGCGGCGATCCCGCCGCAATGGGAGCTTGCCCCGGCGCTGACGCGCCACGTGGCACGATCCTCGAGACCACGAACCGGCCCTATTCGTGACGCCATCACCCGCATCGACGGACCGTCCCACGCTCTTCGCGTCCGACCTGCACCTGTCGCCGGATCGTCCTGCGGCGCGCGCGGCGTTTCGCGCGTTTGCGCAAGGACCTGCGCGCAGCGCGCACGCCGTCTACCTGCTGGGCGATCTCTTCGACTGGTGGGTGGGCGACGACCAGATCGCCGATCCTTTTGTCGCGGGGATCGTGGCGGACTTGCGCGGCATCAGCGCCGCCGGCGTGCCTCTTTTCATCGGCCACGGCAATCGCGACTTCATGCTCGGCGCGCGCTTCGCGCAGGCCACCGGCGCCACGCTGCTGCCGGAGCAACAGATGCTGGATCTCGCCGGCACGCGCACGCTGATCTGTCACGGCGACGAATTGTGCACCGACGACACGGAATACATGGCGTATCGCACGCGGATGCGCGATCCGGCCACGCAGGCCCGGCTGCTGCGCCTGCCCTACTTCGCGCGCCGCGCGATCGCATGGTGGCTGCGGCGCAAGAGCCGCGGCGAAAAGGCGCTGAAGGCTGACCAAATAATGGACGTCAACGACGACGCAGTGGTTGCCGCGCTGCGCGCCCACGGCGTGCAGCGGATGATTCACGGCCACACGCATCGTCCCGCCCGGCACGAGCACATCGTCGACGGCACGACACGCGAGCGCTTCGTGCTGGCCGACTGGCATGCGCAGGGCCAGTATCTCGCCGTCGATGCGACTGGCGTCCACGATCACGTGATCCGCGGCTGACGCGCGGGCCGCGGCCTTCGCCGCAGCCGGGCGCGACGACTACGCCAGCGCCTGCCGGAAATCCCCGATCAGGTCGTCGCAGTCTTCGATGCCGGTCGAGATGCGGATCAGCGAATCGGCGATGCCCATCTGCGCGCGTCGCTCCGTCCCCATTTCGTAGAAGATCGTGTGCGCCACGGGAATGGCCAGCGTGCGGTTGTCACCCAGGTTGGAAGACAGCACCACGATCTTCAACCGATTGAGAAAGTCGAACGGATCGATGCCGTCGCGCAGTTCGAACGAGAGCAGGCCGCCGTAGCCGCGGAACAGCTCGCCGGCCAGCGCGTGCTGCGGATGCTGCGCCAGCCCGGGGTAGTAAACCTTCGCGATCGCCGGCGCTTGCTGCAGCCATTCCGCCAGGGCCAGCGCGTTGGCGCAGATGCGCTCCATGCGCAACGCCAGCGTCTCGGAACCCACAGCGATGTGATGCGCCTGCTCCGCCCCCAGCGTGCCGCCCCAATCGCGCAGGCCTTTCTTGCGCAACTGCTGCAGGCCCCAGTTGCGCGGCGGCTGGCTCTTGTAGGCATCGACGATGTTGGGGAACTTCGTCCAGTCGAAGAGCCCCGTGTCGGTGACGGCGCCCGCCAACGCATTGCCGTGGCCGCCGATGTACTTGGTGAGCGCGTTCACGATCAATCCGGCCTGCACGTGGCGCGGCTGGAACAGCCACGGCGAGGTCATCGTGTTGTCGACCACGTACAGGATGCCCCGCTCGCGGCACAGCGCCCCGATCTTCGCGAGGTCGGCCACCTGCACGCG
>JBKJSU010000133.1:0-4905 GCA_046594415.1 Casimicrobiaceae bacterium
AGCGCAAGCGCCAGGCGCTTGATGGTAATTCCAGTCGACATTGATTCCCCCAGAGGATTGGACTAACGCGCCCTGCATGCCCATGGCACCGGGCTCGACGAGACTTCAGACTTTGGACACGGGATGTGCGGTTACCCGAACTGCCGTGCGAAATGGTAGCCTACACTTCAAGAATCGGATCAACAAGGTTTCGTTTTTATTGCCGCCTGTGGACATCGACTGAAGCGAACACTGACGGGCCGGGATCGCCTCACGTGCGTGCGGAGTGGATGGTTCCGTTAAGGGCGAAGAAATCCTGGTCGGGGACCTCCTTCATGTTCGCGATCACCGGATCGGCGTCGTCCGCCCCTGAAACGAATCAGGACGCAACCACCCGTTTATCCCGGATCAGGGTTTCAATCGTCGCCGCGGAGTAACCCAGTTCGGCGAGCAGTGCACGCGTGTGCTCGCCGAGGTGAGGAAGGTCCAGTCGCACGCCGAATCTTGCTTCGCCCATTTCGAGTGGCAACGCGGGGACTCGTGATTTCTCGCCGGACGGAAGACTGATGGAATTCATTCCACCCGGGAAATTGAGGTGGGGATCGTCGAAAAGGTCTTCGGGTCGCTGAATCGGAGCATAGGGTAAGCCGCACTGTTCGCACTTGGCAATCAACTCGTCACGACTCAGCGTACGCAAAACGTTACCAATCGTTGGTATGAGCCGATCGCGCGCCGCCACCCGAAGCGCATTGGTCGCGAGTCCTGGATCACGTTCAAGATCGCCCAGACCGAACGCCGCGCAAAATTCCCTCCATTGGGTGTCGGTGACCACTGCGACAAACAATTGGGAATTGTCCGCAGTGTCGAAAATATCGTAAACCCCCCAAGCAGGGTTCCGTTGGGACATGGGTGGGGGGGCTTTTCCGGTCACCGCAAACTGCTGCATATGCTGGGTCATCAGGAATGCTCCCGCTTCGAACAAGGCGCTGCGAACGACCTGCCCCTTCCCGGTGTGCCCTCGCTGAATCAGCGCCCCAAGCACACCCAGGGCGCCGAAAAGTCCACCAAGGATGTCGATAACCGAGGCTCCTGCGCGCATCGGCCGACCTGGGAGTCCGGTCATGTAGGCCAAACCAGACATCATTTGCACGACTTCGTCCAACGCTGTGCGTTGTTCGTAGGGACCTGCCAGAAATCCTTTGTGCGAAACGTAGATGATGTCTGGCTTGATGGCCTTTGCGTCTTCGTAGCCGAATCCGAGCCGATCCATCGCGCCCGGCCGGAAGTTCTCGCTGATGACATCGGCAGTGGCGATCAGCGCGCTGACGATTCGCCGCCCTTCATCGGACTTCATATCCACGACAATGCTTCTCTTGTTGCGATTAAACGAACTCCAGAACCCGGCGCCAGCGCCGGACAGCCGCCGCGTGTTGTCACCCTCGGGGGTTGGCTCGACCTTGATTACATCGGCACCCATGTCCGCGAGAATCATTCCACACGTGGGGCCCATCACCATGTGCACGAACTCAAGGACTCTTATGCCTTCCAGTGGCAGTGGCCGCGACATTTTCATGTCCTTCCTGAGACGCTTGCAACGCCGACGTGATCCCTGAAATTGGTCGCGCTATGATTTGAAATCCGATGGTACGAGGCATATGGGCGATGTCGAGTCATACAGCGTGCAGTCGCCGACAGCCTCGGTGTTGACTGCGTATTCACCTCAACACTTTGGGCCGCATCGGCGCGCGCATCAAGCCCAGCGGAAACCGACGGTAGGATGGTCGCCGCGCCCGACGTGGCTGAGCACGAGCTGGTGCCGCGATGGCATCATGAATGCGTTGGCTCCCCGACCTGGGCTCGGCCCAGGGATCTGGCGTTGGACCTGCCCCGGTACGGTAGGCGTTCCGGCCCGATGATTTGAGCATGCGAGGAATTGCATGAGCACCCAGCGACTTATAGCGGAGCTCCCAGGGGAAAGCAAACCGGCCCGTTGTGGCATTCAGCGACCCTCGCGCGCGGCAGCATGCTCCAGCGCCTCGACCAGTCGCTCGACACGAATGGGCTTAGTAAGATAGTCGCCCATGCCGGCCGCCAGGCATTCCTCGCGGTCCCCCTGCATGGCATTGGCGGTCATGGCAACGATGCGCGGCCGCTCGTCCGGCTTCCAGCGCGCCGTGATTCGGCGCGCGGCCTCGAGCCCGTCCATCTCCGGCATCTGTACGTCCATCAGCACCACGTCGTAGGTCTGGCGCTGTACGCATTCGATGGCTTCGATACCGTTGTTGGCAAGATCAGCACGGTAGCCCATCTGCTGCAGCAGGCGCAGCGCGAGCTTCTGGTTCACCACGTTGTCCTCGGCGAGCAATATGCGCAGCGGGTGGCGTGCCGCCATTTGCGGGTCGAGCGCCGCCTTGGGGCGCGGTGCCTTCGTAAACGCCGCCCCGGCCACGGCCGGCGCGCGGATGCTGAAGCTGAACGTGCAACCCTGGCCCGGCCCCGCGCTATCCGCCGTCATCGTGCCGCCCATCAACTCTGCGAGCTTCTTGCTGATCACGAGGCCCAGACCGGTGCCACCATACTTGCGGGTGGTGGAGGTTTCGGCCTGGCTGAAGCTCGTGAACAGGCGTGCCATACCTTCCGGCGAGAGGCCGATGCCGCTGTCGCGCACACTGAAGCGCAGCTCGTCGCCCGTGCCCGTCTCGACAGTGAGCGCGACCTCGCCCTTTTCGGTGAACTTGATCGCGTTCGACACCAGATTGAGCAGGATCTGGCGCAGCCGCGTCACGTCCCCGGTCACCGCCGCCGGTACGTTGTCTGCGATGTGCACCGTCACCGCCACGCGCTTCTCGGCCGCGCGCGTGCGCACCAGTTCGAGCGCCGAGTGCACGCAGTCGCGCAGCGGGAAGGGCTGTACCTCCACCTCCATGCGGCCAGCCTCGATCTTGGAAAAATCGAGGATGTCGTTGATGATGGTGAGCAGCGCGTCGCCGGAGTCGCGGATGGTGGCCGCGTACTCACGCTGCTCGTCGTTCAGCGGCGTGCCGAGCAGCAGGCCGCTCATGCCGATCACGCCATTCATCGGCGTGCGGATTTCGTGGCTCATCGTAGCGAGGAAAGTGCTCTTCGCCTCGTTCGCGCCTTCGGCCGCGGCGCGGGCTTGCTGCGCCTCGTTGAAAAGCCGCGAATTCTGGATGGCGATGACGGCCTGGTCGGCGAAGGTGCCAAGCAGCGCCGTCTCCTTGTCGCTAAATGATCGGGGCGGCTGGCGGAAGACGCAGATGGCACCGACGCCGCGCCCTTCCCACATCATGGGGCTGTAGATGGCCGAGTAATTGCCGACGGACTCGACCGCCCTGCGCGCGCTTTCACTCAGTTTGGCGACGGACGCGGCATCGACCACCTGGATGGTGCGTCGCTCGCGAATCGCCTGGCCGGTGAATGACTCGTCCAGCGCAATCGACCCGTGCTTAGCGAGAGCTTTGAGTCCCGAGCCGCGCCATTCGCCTACGTCCACGCGATTGTCTTCGCCGACGAGAAAGATGCCGAGCTCTTCGCTCGAAAAAAGCCGCTCGCAACTGTCGAGGATCTTGCCGAACACCGGTGCCGTGTCGGCCACTGAGTTGCTAATGACCTGCAGCACTTCGGCAGTGGCGGTCTGCTGCTCCAGCGCCTCCCGAGTCTCGTTGAACAGCCGCACGTTTTCGATCGCGATGACGGCCTGGTCGCGGAAGGCCTCGGCCAGCGCGATTTCCTTGTCGCTGAAACCGCCGACCCGCTTTTTCGCGAAGGCGAGCACGCCGATGCACTCGCCGCCGCGCAGGAGAGGCAGAAGCAGCCCGCCATTGATGCCCACTTTGGCGCGGAGGGCGCGCTCGTGCTCAGGCAGATCGATGACCGACCAATCCGGAAGGTGCATAGGCCGCTGGTCGATGATGACGCGCGATGGAAAGTTGGCGGCTGGATCCACGGGAATGTCGGCGAACGTCTCGGCCATCGGGCCGTCAGGCGTGGCCGCAGCAGCGTGAGATATGCGGTTGCCGTCGCGCCGCATCACGAATGCCATGTCGCTCGCCAGCAGCCGCGCGGCCGTGACGACGATCGCGTCGAACACCGGCTGCACATCGGTCGGTGACTCACTGATGACTTTCAGGATGTCGGCCGTCGCCGCCTGTTGTTCCAGCGCCTCGGAAATCCGGGCATGGCTCTTCTGCACCTCGTCGAACAGGCGCGCGTTTTCAAGCGCGACGCCAAGGGAAGCCGCGATCGTGGTCAGCAGGAGTAGTTCGAATTCGCCGTACGCGCTTTCGCGCTCATCGTGGGTCGTGCTGACCATGCCCAGGATGCGGTCATTGCCGATGATCGGGACGTGGGCCGAGGACTTGTTCGGCTTCGCTCCAGGAAACGTCCGGGCATTCACATCCTTGCGGTGGGCGGCCGAGTTGAAAACCACCGGCAGGCGGGTTTTTTGGATGGTCTCGAAAATTCCGCCCGGGTTCGGCGGCTGCGACGTAACCTCAATGCGCCTGCCGGTGTCGAACTCGTAGCGATAGTGGACCAGTTTTGAATTTTCGTCGTACCAGCTGATGTGGAGTTCCGACTTGGCAAAGACGTCGCGCAGATTGTCGCCCACGAGGTCGACGACACCCTGAAAATCAAGCTTTGACGAAAGCCCCTGCTGGATCGCGTTGATGATCTGCAGTTCGTTGACACGTTGCTGCAATTGCGCAGATAGGCTCGCGTTGGCCGGAACTGCGGACATCTTCGGCGGTTTGACCTGCGCCGCGCCCAGCTTCGGGGTTGCGGCAGCCGAGCGCGGCGATGCGGGTTTTTTCACGGTGCGCTTGGTAGACCCCGACCCGCGCGGCTTTGTCGCTTTGGCAACCATCAGCGCAGTATAAATGGCGCAGCCCTTGCGTAGCAGCGGCC
>JBKJSU010000209.1:0-3255 GCA_046594415.1 Casimicrobiaceae bacterium
CGGCGATCCTTCGGCAAGCGCACATTGACCTCGTAGTTCTGGCCGTCGGGTGCCAGCCAGTAGCTGACGGTGTCGCCGTTGAGCAGCGGCCGCAGCGTCGTGCCGATCTGCTGCACAGTGATGCCGAGCTCGGCCGCGGCGTCGTTGTTGAGGCGCACGGACAGCGCCGGGTTGGGCGTCTTTTCGGAGAGCTCGACGTCGGCGATGCCGGGCACCTTGACGACGCGCGCCTTGAAATCGTTGATGAGGCCGTTGAGCGTTTCCGGATCGGGACCGAGGATGTTGACGAAGATGGGGCGGTTGAAGCCGACGGTGAGTCCGATGCCGGCAATGGGTCCCAGCGCCTTGCGGATGGCTTTCTCCAGCTCTTCCTGCGTGGCCTCGCGCCGGTTGCGGTCGACAAGCTTCAGGTTGATGCGCGCGTAGTTGCGGCCTTCGTCGGTACCTATCGTGGTCATCGCGAGCTGGATCTCGGGGAACTGCTTCAGGGCGGCCTCAACCTGCTGCACCTTGCCGTCCGTGTACTCGAGGCTCGACCCCACTGGCGTGTTGAGCCGCAGCGAGATGAGACTCTGGTCGGACTTGGGCACGAACTCCGTGCCGATCAGCGGCACCAGCGCGAAGCTTGCCAGCAGCGCCACGAGCGAGATCGCCAGCACGCTCTTGCGATGGGTCAGCGCCCATTCGAGCGCCTCGCCGTAGAGTTCGTGCACCCACTCGATGCCGCGCTCCACGCGGTCCATGAAGCGGCCAAGCCAGGGCACCCGCTTGAAGCGCGTGCCCGGCGGATCGTGCCAGACCGCGGACAGCATCGGGTCGAGCGTGAAACTGACGAACAGCGACACCAGCACCGCGACCGCGACGGTAACGCCGAACTGGAAGAAGAAGCGGCCGATGATCCCGCTCATGAAGGCGATGGGCACGAACACCGCGACGATCGCGAACGTGGTGGCCATCACGGCGAGGCCGATCTCCTCGGTGCCTTCGCGGGCCGCCGTCTTGTGGTCCTTGCCCATCCCCAGGTGTCGCACGATGTTCTCGCGGACCACGATGGCGTCGTCGATGAGGAGGCCGATGCACAGCGACAGCGCCATCAGCGTGAGGAAGTTGAGCGAGAAGTGGAACGCGTACAGCGCGATGAACGTGGCGATGACGGAGAGCGGCAGCGTGAGGCCGGTGATCACCGTACTGCGCCAGCTGTGCAGGAACAGGAACACGATCAGCACCGTCAGCGCGCCGCCTTCGAGGATGGTGCTCTTGACGCGGTTGACGCTCTTCTCGACCTGTTCGGCGGAATTGAAGACGACCGACAGCTCGACGTCCTTGGGCAGCCGTTTCTTGAGCGCCTCCACCGCCGTAACGAGGCCGCGGCCCGTCTCGACGATGTTGGCATCCTGCGCCTTGTACACATCGATGGTGATCGAGCGTTGGCCGTTGATGCGCGCGATGGAGGTCTCTTCCTTCTCGCCGTCGATCACGTCGGCCACCTGCGACAGGTAGACCGGGCCGCCGCCCTGCTGCGCGACGATGATGCGCCCGAACTGCGCCGGGTCCTTGATCTTGCCTTCGATGCGGACGATGGTATCGCTCTGGCCACGGGAAATGCGGCCGGCCGGCAGGTCCTGGTTGGACTGGCGCACGGCATTCATCACCTGGTCGATGCCGAGGCCCAGCGCGTTGAGCGCATTGGGCTTCACCTGGATCAGGATCTGCCGCGTGACCTTGCCGTTGACGTCGATGCGCGCGACACCGGGCACGTTTTCGAGGCCCTTGACGATCGTCTGGTCGGTAAGCGAGGTGAGTTCGCGCAGCGTGGTGTCGCTGGCCATCACCGCAAGCGACACCACCGCTTCCTGGTTCTCGTTGTCCGCGCGCAGGATCAAGGGTTCCCTGGCGTCGCGCGGGAACGTCGGCCGCACGGCGGCCACCTTGTCGCGCACGTCCTGCATCGCGCGGATCATGTCGGTATCGAGGCGGAATTCGACGAACACCGACGAAAGACCCTCGAGCGACAGCGAACGCACGAGCTTCACGCCCGCGGCGCCGTTGACCGAGTTCTCCACCGGCTTCGTGATGTCGGCCTCGATCTGCTCGGGCGAGGCCCCCGGGTATTGCGTCTGGATGATGAGGAACGGCAGGCTCACCTCCGGCATCTGCTCCACGGGCAGGCGCGCATAGGAGAACAGGCCGAGCACGCAGATCGCCACCATCACCATCGTGGCGAAGACCGGGTTGTTGATCGCTACACGCGTCATCCACATGGCGATCAGCCCTGCCGGGGTGTCGGGGACACCGTGGCCTTGACGAGCGCCGGCGCGCCTTCCTTCAGGTTCTCGAAGCGTGCCGCAAGCACCTTCAGCGTGCCCGGCAGCGCGGACTTCAGTTCGACGCGTCCGGTCTCCTCGTCGCGGCGGCCCACGACCACCGCGCGCTTGACGAGCTTGCCGTCGTCGATGGCCCACACAAAGGTCTGGCCGCCTTCGTTGCGTATCGCCGAGGCCGGCAGCGAGGCGACGGCGTCGCCGGCGGACAACGCAATGCGCCCGGTGGCGAACATGCCGCCGCGCAGAGCGGCATCGGCGTTGGGGATGCCGACGAACACGAGGATGGCGCGCGTGCCGGCTTCGGTGGACGGCGCGATGCGTTCGATGCGGCCCGTAAACTTGCGCTCGCCGAAGCCGTCGACGGTGAGGTTGACCGTCATCCCCGGCTTGATCTCGGGGATGTCCACGGCCGGGATCAACGCCTGCAACTCCATGTCGCGCAGGTCGACCATCGTGACGAGCGGCGCGTCGAACCCGACCTTTTCGCCAGGCTGCACGTGGCGCTTGGACACCACCCCCGACAACGGTGCCGTGGCGACGGCGTCCTTCAGCGCGTTCTGGGCGAGGCGCACCTGCGCTTCCGCCGACTTGACGGTGCCGAGCGACACGTTGAGCGTCGACTCGGAGTTGTCGAACGCGTTCTGCGAAATGAAGCTCTGCTTCAACAGTTTTTGGTTGTTGTTGAGGTTCTTTTCCGCCATCGCGAGCTGCGCCCGCGCGGATTCGAGCTGGCCCTGGCGCTCGAGGAGCCTGGCGTCGAGGTCGGCCGTGTCGACCTTGACCAGCGTCTGTCCGGCGGTGACCGCCTCGCCTTCGCGCACGGTGATCTGCCGGACCTCGCCCGAAACCTTGGATTTGACGGTGGCCTGGCGCACGGGAAGCATCGTTCCCGACACCGCAAGCCAGCGGCTCAGCGCACGGCTTTCCACCG
>JBKJSU010000290.1:0-3240 GCA_046594415.1 Casimicrobiaceae bacterium
CGGAAGGCAAAACTACTGTCGGAAACGACAGGTATGAAAGGACGCCGAGTATGTGCCTGCGGCCGCGGGTCCAATGCGCCGCGTACCCGCCTGTAGGCGAGGCTTCAGCCTCGCAACCGCCGGCGCGAGGCTGAAGCCTCGCCTACAGGCACCAACGCGGCGCATACCCGCAGCCACAGGCACCAAGGGGGCGCATTGAACCGGCAGCCGCCGGCACCAACGCTACTCGTGCCGCAACGCGTCGATGGGTGCCAAGCGCGACGCGGTGCGCGCCGGATAGAAACCGAAGAACACGCCGATCGCGCCGGAGAATCCCACCGCCAGCACGACGGACGCCATGCTCACCTCCGTGCGCCATCCCGCCAACTGTCCCACCGCAATGGAAGCGACAGCACCGATGACGATGCCGATCAGGCCGCCGATCAATGCGAGCGTGACCGCTTCGACCAGGAATTGCGTGAGGATGTCGCGGCCGCGCGCGCCCACGGCCATCCGCAGGCCGATCTCGCGCGTGCGCTCGGTGACCGAAACCAGCATGATGTTCATGATGCCGATGCCTCCGACGACGAGCGACACCGAGGCGATGGCGGCCAACAGATAAGCCAGCACCTTCGACGAAGCCTCCTGCGCCGCGAGCACTTCCGACAGGTTGCGCAGGAAAAAATCGTCCTCCTGGTGGGCGGCGAGCTTGTGGCGCTGGCGGATCAGGTCGCGCATTTCCTGCTCGGTGACGGCCATGTCGGCACCGTCGCGCGCGCGCACTGTGATCGAACCCACGTTGCGGCTCTTGACCTGCTGCCCACCTAGCACGCGCTTGCGCGCGGTGGTGATGGGAATCAGCACGACGTCGTCCTGATCCTGCCCGACCATGCTCTGGCCCTTGCGTTCGAGCACGCCGATCACCGTGTGCGGCACGCGCCGGATGCGCACCGTTTCGCCCACCGGATCGGCTTCACCGAACAATGACCGCGCGACGGTCAGACCCAGCAGCACGACTTTGGCGGAGGCATCCATATGCGATTGGTCGAAATTCTTGCCGCTGGCCACGTCCCACTGGCGCGTCTCGAGGTATTCCGGCGTGGTGCCCTGGATCTGGGTGGCCCAGTTGCTGTTGCCGAACACGATCTGGCCGTTGCCGCGCAGGATGGGCGCGGCAACCTGGATGCCGGAAACCTCCTTCATCATGGCGTAGGCATCGTCCTCGGTGATCGTGAGCTGCGTGCCCGAACCCTGGCGCGCGCCGCCGGCGGTGAAGTTGCCCGACAGCACGATGATGAGATTGGAGCCGAGGCTCTTGATCTGGTCTTCCACGCGCGCCTGCGCGCCGGCGCCGACGGCCACCATCGTGATCACGGCGCCAACGCCGATGATGATGCCCAGCATCGTCAGCGCCGAGCGGAGTTTGTTGACGCGCAGCGCGGCCAGCGCGACGCGCAGCGTGGCGAGGAAGTTCATGCGGTGGCCGCCGCTTCCTCGGCTTTGCGCGCGAGCAGCGCCGCGGCCGCGGCGGCCGGTGGACGGCGCGTGTCCGTCACGAGCTTGCCGTCGCGGAACGTGAGGTGGCGCGATGCGAAGGCGGCAATGTCGGCCTCGTGCGTGACCACGATGATGGTGATGCCATCGTCGCGATTGAGTTGCTGCAGCAACGCCATCACCTCGAGGCTGGTGATCGAATCGAGCGCACCGGTGGGCTCGTCGGCGAGGATGAGCTTGGGATCGTTGACCAGCGCACGGGCGATGGCCACACGTTGCTGCTGGCCGCCCGACAGTTGCGCCGGATGGTGGTCGGCGCGTGGGGCAAGGCCCACCTGGGCCAGCTTGCGCAGCGCGCGTTCGCGCCGCTCGGCCACCGGCACGCCGCCATAGAGCAGCGGCAACTCCACGTTGGCCTGGGCCGACGTGCGCGGCAGCAGGTTGAACTGCTGGAACACGAAGCCGATCGACCGGTTGCGGATGCCGGCCAGCGCATCGGTGGACAGGCCTGCGACATTTTCCCCGTTGAAGCGATACTCGCCCGAAGTGGGCACGTCGAGGCAGCCGACGAGGTTCATGAAAGTGGACTTGCCGGAGCCCGATGGACCCATGACGGCGACGAACTCGCCTTCGCCGACCTCGACCGAGACGCCCGCGAGCGCATGCACTGCCGTCTCCCCGAGTTGATACGTCTTGGTGAGCTGCCGGGTTTCGATGAGCGGCATTGCCGTCGGGCCTCAGAAGGGAAGACGTGGCGCGCCGCTGGCCGCAGCTGACTTGCCGGCCGTGCCCGCGGTGACGGTGCCGACGATCACTTCGGTGCCTTCCTTCACGTCGCCGCTGACGATCTCAGTTGAGTTGCCATCGGTGAGGCCGAGGCGCAGGCGTACCTCGACCGGCTTGCCGTCCGCACCCGCCACATAGACGCGACCGGCGCCGGCCGCCACGCGTCCGGTCTCGGCCGCGACGATTTCGGCGTAGAGCTTCTGCTGGTCGGCATTGAGCATCGAGTTGATCTTCTGCCGGACGTCGGCGCGCAGGCGTTCGCCGCGCACCCGCCGGTCGGCTTCGGGCACCTCGCGCAGCTCCCCCATCTTGCCGCGCAGTTCCGCGAAGATTTCGTCGAGACGCGCCTGCTGGCTGGCGTCGAGCTTGAGTTCGGTGACGAGCTTCTGCCGCCGCGCCTGCGCGTCACCGCCTCCGGCCGGGCCGGCCGCCGCCGCCGGCGCCGCATCGTCCTTGGCCGCCGCGGTTCCCACGGGACGCCAGCGCAACGCCGCGTTGGGCACCTTCAGGACGCTGTCGCGGCTGTCGGCGATGATGCGCACGTTGGCGGTCATGCCGGGCACCAGCAGCAGATTGGCGTTGGGCGTTGCGACGACCACCGTATAGGTCACGACGTTCTGCACCGTCTGCGCGGCCTTGCGGATCTGCCGCACACGGCCTTCGAACGTGCGCCCGGCAAACGCGTCGACGGTGAAGGTGACGCGCTGTTCAGTCTTCAGCTTGCCGATGTCCGACTCGTCGATGGCCACCTCCACCTGCATGTCGTGCAGGTCGCGGGCGATGGTGAAGAGCGTAGGTGTGTTGAGGCTGGCGGCCACCGTCTGCCCCGCGTCGATCTGGCGGGAGATCACGACGCCATCCACCGGCGCGGTGATCGCGGTCTTGGCGAGGTCGTTGCGGGCTGCGGCCAGCGCGGCGTCACGTTGCTTGACGACGGCGGCGGCGTTGGCGATCTGCGCTTCCGCCGACTTGGTCTGCGCG
>JBKJSU010000444.1:0-4315 GCA_046594415.1 Casimicrobiaceae bacterium
GTCGAAGGCGGCCGCCATCTCCTGTCTTGAAAGCCTGCGCGTCGAATTGCATGGCAGCGGTGTCGCGGTGGTCACGCTGTGCCCGGGCTTCGTCGCCACGCCGCTGACCGCGAAGAACCCCTACCGGATGCCCTTCATCATGCAGCCGGATCGCGCGGCGCGGCTGATGGCGCGTGCGATCGCCCGGCGGCAGCGTTTCTACGCGCTGCCCTGGCAGGTGGCCTGGCTGGGACGGCTGCTGCGAGTGCTGCCGCGGCCGCTGTACGACCGCGCACTGGCGGGGCGCAAGCGCAAGCCGCGACACGTCGATTGAGGCGTTGGGCGTGATCCCGATCGTCGACTGGGCGGACGCGGTCCACGCGCCGGCGACGGCGCCGGTGCGCATCGCGAGCCTCGTGCCCAGCCTCACCGAACTCCTCTTCGCGCTCGATCTCGGCCAGGAGGTCGTCGCGCGCACCGGGTTCTGCGTGCATCCGGCGCCTGCGGTCCGGCGTGTGCCGAAGATCGGCGGCACCAAGGATCCCGACCTTGCACGCCTGCGCGCGCTGGCGCCCACGCACCTCATCGTAAACGTCGACGAGAACCGGCGCGAGGTCGTGGAGGCCGCGCGCGCGTTCGTGCCGCACATTGTGGTGACGCACCCGGTGGCACCTGCCGACAACTTGCGCCTCTTTGCGCTGTTCGGTTCGATCTTCGGGCGCGAACGCGAAGCGGCGGCGCTGTCGACGGCGCTGCTCGAAGCGCAGGCCGAGGCGCAAGCGGCCGCGGTCGCCATGCCCCGCGAGCGCGTCCTGTACCTGATCTGGAAGGATCCGTGGATGACCGTGACGCGCGCCACCTATGTCGGCGCAACGCTTGCCACGGCGGGGATGGACGTCGTTCCTGCGTGTGCAGCGCAGCGCTACCCCGTCGTCGCCGCCGATAGTGCCGCGTGGCGCGATGCCGAGCGGATTCTGCTGTCGACCGAGCCCTTTGCCTTTCGTGAACGCGACCGGCGCGACCTCGCCGCACGCACCGGCAAGCCGGTATCCCTGATCGACGGCGAATGGACGTCGTGGTACGGCGCGCGCGCCGCGCCCGGGTTGCGCGCGCTGACGCAGTGGCGACTCGCCGGATCCGTCCAACCGCGCCCGCAATGACAAAGGGCTGCCGTTGCCGGCAGCCCTTGCCTGAAGCACCGACCCGATGCGGCTTACAGCGGCACGCGAAGGCCCACCGTGACCGCCCAGAAGTCGCCGTCGCCCTTGCCGGCCGTTGCGTTGCCGGAAATGAAGCCGGTGACCTTGCCGAAATCCCGCGATACGCCGAGGTCGAACAGCCACCAGTTGTCGTCCTGCTTGAAGCCGGGCACCGTGTACGACCCGCCAAGGCTGACCGAACGCGCGGTGACCTGCCGGATGTCGTTCTTAAAGTTGTATTCCCACGTTGCGCGCGCAAACGGGCGGAAGCCGCTGACGTTGCCGGCCGCCTGCCAGCCAAGGCTTGAAATCAGCGCGTCATTGTTTTGCTGGTTGTAGTCGAGCGCCGTGCTGTCGTTGCCGTTTTCGGCGAACTGGCGCACCACGATCTTTTCCCACGTCAGCTTGGCGAACGGGCCGTGATCCCAGTCCTGGTACTTGAACCAGTAGCCGCCCAGGACGCGCCCGGTGATGTGATAGCCCTTGGTGGTGCCCGCTTCGGTACGCGTGGCCGCACCCAGCACGACGTTGCGATTGGTGTCGAAGTCTAGCGACCCCAGGCCGAAGGTTCCGCCGACGTACCACGGGCCCTCGCCATAGCCGCCGTAGAGGGTCATCGTCGGCGAGGTGAGCTTGAAGTCACCGGTATTGTTGCCGAAGTTACCCTTGTACTCGGCGTAGGCGAACTGGATGCCCGCAAGCATCTTGTCCGACAGCCGCATGTCGGCGCCGACCGCGATGGTGTTGACGTTGCCCGTGCTGGACAGTCCCGTGCCGAAGATGTCTTCGTCGGCGTAGTCGTACGCGGCCCAGAACTGCAACTTCTCGGGCCCGCCCTTGGCGTTGAGCGCCGACATCATCCGGTTGTCCAGCGTGCGCCAGTTGGCGCGTTCGACCGCCAGCGGTGCCTCGCCCAGCGCGGCCGTCTGCATCGGTCCGGTGATCATCGACTGTAAGGCCTGTGCGATGATCGCGTGCGTCGCCGTCGTCGGGTGAACGCCGTCAGCGAACACATACGCCTGCGCGGCATTGGGCGTAACCAGATTGGCTGCCGTGCACAATAAGGATGCCGTCGTGCCGCATGCAGGCGCGGATGCATTCGTGAAGCCGTAGAGTCCGGGTTTTGCGACAACCTCGTTCAACATGGCAAAGGCGTTGAATCGAATGGTCTGGATACCCGTCGCGTCAAGGCCGGCAAAGAGCGTGCTGTTGAAGTAAGAGGATAACGAAGTAATCTGCGCACCCAAGCCTGAACCGACGCCAAACGGCGTCTTGCCGACGTCGGGCACGCTGAACACGACGATGTATTTTGCGCCCGCCGCATTGAGCGTGGCGATCTGCTTGACCAGGTCGGTCGCGGCGATGCCCAGGTTTGCCTGCAGTTGGGCAGACGTGATCACTCCAGCTTGCGCTAAGCCCAATTGGTAGAACAGATCGTTGGCGCCCGCCCAGACCGAATAGATCGCGTTCGGATCCGCAGGGCCCTTGCTCAGAAAATTCGCCACCTGCACAGTGACCGGCGTGGCAGTGGCCGTCGGTGGGGTGTTCGGAACCCCCGGCAATGATGTAACGCGGGCGCCGCCTTCGGCATAGTCGTTGCCGCCCTGGTTTGCCGGGCTTGCAGATAACCCATAGTACTGGGTGAAAGGCGTTACCCACACCGGTCCGGGATTGGTCGTAAAAAGTCCTGTTCCCGGCGGTAATACAGGCTTAAACGAGCCCGTGTCGGTCAGGCTGTCGCCGAAAAAATACGCATTGCTGAACTGGGCGGACGCGGTGCCTGCAGAAAGGGCAAACGCGAGCGCGCCGGCGACCAGCGACGGACGAAATCTCCGCATGATGAAGCCTCCTCGGGGGTTGTGTGCAATGCTGCTCGGGCTTCAGGAAGGGCCCGATTTCAACGGGGGATTCTAATCCACTTTGATCGCCCGCGCCCGCGCCCGCGCGGGTCAACGAACGCCGCTACGGCCGCGTTGTCGTAGTGAAGTCACAATGAGGCAACCATGAACCGTTCCCCTGTCTGGCCTTGCCGCCCGGTTACCGCCGCCGCCGTCGCGCCGCTGCGTTTTGCGGCAGGCGTCCTGTTCGCGCTCGCCATCCTGGTCGCGGCGGCGCCGGCCATCGCGCAGACGCCGGCGGATGAGGACCTGCCCGGGCGGGTCGGACGGGTGGCCGAAATGACGGGCGAGCTGTTTTTGTCGCCGTCGGATGCGCCGGACCAGTGGGCGCCGATCGGACTCAATTATCCGGTGACCGGAGGCGACAACCTCTGGGTCGGCAACGACGGTCGCGCCGAGGTCGATTTCGGGGCGGGCCAGTTCCGCCTGGCGGGCAACACCAACCTGCACCTCTCGCGCCTCGACGATCGCCAGTTCGCGCTGTTTATTGCCCAGGGCCGGGTCAGCGTGCGGATTCGCGTCCTCGATGCGGGGGAGATTGCGCGCGTGGACACTCCCAATGTCCAGATCGTGCTTACGCGCCCCGGGCTGTACCGGATCGACGTGAGCGAGGATCGGTTGCTGACGACGCTGGTGGTGCGCGAAGGCGAAGGCACGGTGCTGACGCCGGGCGGCATCCAGCAGGTGCTTCCGGGCCAGACCGCCGAGGTAGAGGGTGCCGAGCCGCGGTTTGCCGCGGTGCGTAACGGCGTGGGCATCGATGGCTTCGACACCTGGGTCGTCGGCCGCGATCGTCGCTATGAGCGCTCGCGCGCCAACAACTACGTGTCGCGCGAAATGGTCGGCTGGGCCGATCTCGACGAGCACGGCACGTGGGCGCAGGTTCCCGAAATCGGTAACGTCTGGTATCCGACCGACGTCGCGCCGGATTGGGCGCCTTATCGCAATGGGTACTGGGCGCAGGTGGGCGGCTGGGGGCCGACGTGGGTCGACTACTCGCCGTGGGGCTACGCGCCTTTCCACTACGGTCGTTGGGCTTTCGTTGGCGGCCGCTGGGGTTGGACGCCGGGTGCCTATGTCGCGCGGCCGTTCTGGGCGCCCGCTCTGGTCGGCTGGACGGGTGGCGCGGCGTGGAGTTTCTCGGTGTCCGCTGGTGCTCCGGTCTACGGCTGGGTGCCGCTCGCATGGGGCGAGCCGCTGCGCCCCTGGTGGAACCGGTGCTCCAACGGCTGCTGGCAG
>JBKJSU010000472.1:0-2991 GCA_046594415.1 Casimicrobiaceae bacterium
GACCATCGCGACGATGGTGCCGCGCGCGGCCTTTGCCTGGGTCACGCGCCGCCTGCGCGGCGCCGTGAAGATTCCGCTGATCACCACCAACCGGATCAACGATCCGCGCGTGGCCGAGGACGTGCTGGGGCGCGGCGACGCCGACATGGTGTCGATGGCACGACCATTCCTGGCCGACGCCGACTTCGTGAACAAGGCCGCGGCCGGCCGCGCCGACGAGATCAACACGTGCATCGCGTGCAACCAGGCGTGCCTCGACCAGATCTTCTCGCGCAAGATCGCATCGTGCCTCGTGAACCCGTTTGCCTGCCGCGAAACCGAATGGACGCTGACGCCGGCCACCAAACCGCGCAAGATCGCGATCGTCGGTGCCGGCCCCGCCGGCATGGCGGCCGCGGTGACGGCAGCGGAGCGCGGGCATCAGGTGACGCTGTTCGACGCGGCGGCCGAAATCGGCGGGCAATTCAACCTGGCGCGGCGCATTCCCGGCAAGGAAGAGTTTGCGGAGACGCTGCGCTACTACCGCACGCGCCTCGAGCGGCTTGGCGTGGTCACGCAACTCGGCCGGCACGTGGGCGCGACCGATCTGGCGGGCTTCGACGCCGTGCTGTTGGCCACCGGCATCGTGCCGCGCACGCCGGCCATTCCCGGCATCGAACATCCGAAAGTGGCGGGCTACGTCGACGTCGTCATGGGTCGCCGGGCCGTGGGCGCCAAGGTGGCACTGGTCGGCGCGGGCGGCATCGGATTCGATGTCGCGGAACTGCTATCGGCAGAGAACGCGCCTGACGGTTCGTTGAGCGACGGTCTGCAGGACGATCCGGCCATCGCGGCATTCCGCAATGAATGGGGCATCGATGCCGGTTTTGCGGTCCGCGGCGGGCTGATGCCCGCACACGAACTGCCGCCGCCGCGCCAGTTGTGGCTGCTGCAGCGCAAGGAGGCCAAGGTCGGCGCAGGACTCGCCAAGACCACCGGGTGGATCCGCCGCACGCTGCTCAAGCGTCGCGGCGTCAGGATGATTGCCGGCGTCGAATACGACCGCATCGATGATGCGGGATTGCACATCCGCGTCGACGGCCAGCCGCAGCTGCTGGACGTCGACACCATCGTGATTTGCGCGGGGCAGGAGCCACGCCGGGAGCTGGTCGAGTCGCTCGATGCGGCCGGCATCGCGCACCAGTTGATCGGCGGCGCGGACGTGGCCACCGAGATCGATGCGCGGCGGGCGATCGAGCAGGGCACGCGGGTCGCGCTGGACCTGTAGGGTGGACCTTTACGGTCGACCTGTAGACGAGGCTTCAGCCTCGCGCAACGTTCCGCGAGGCTGAAGCCTCGTCTACAATGCGGTGCGATCGGGTGCCGAACGAACAACAACCAAGGGGAGATCAGCAAGCATGTGCACAATCTGCGGTGACGACGACCACGTAGCGGGCACCACCCGCCGCGATTTCCTGAAGACCGGTTCCATGGCCGCGCTGGCACCGTGGATGATGGGCCAGGCCTTCGCCGCCGACCCGCCCAAGCCCGGCGCGCCGCCGCCGCCCAATGCGATCACGCCGCAGGCGGCGCTGAAGCGGTTGCTGGAAGGCAATGCGCGCTATGCCGCCAACACGCCCGAGCAGAAGGATTTCTCGGTCGGGCGCGCCGCGCGGGCCACCGCGCAATATCCGATCGCGGCCATCCTGAGCTGCGCCGACTCGCGGGTGGCGCCGGAACTCACCTTCGACCAGAACCCCGGCGATCTCTTCGTCGTGCGCGTGGCCGGCAACGTCATCAGTCCGGACCTGCTGGCATCGCTCGAATACGGCGTGCAGTTTCTCGGCGTGCCGCTGGTCATCGTGATGGGACACTCCGGTTGCGGCGCCGTCGACGCGGCCATCAAGGTCCTGAAGAAGAACGCGGTATTGCCCGGCCATCTGCCGGACCTCATCCGCGCGATCAAGCCGGCCGTGCTCGTGGCGGAAAAAACGGCGAAGGGCGACCTGCTGGACAACGCGATCGCGGAAAATGCGCGCCGCCAGGCCGACCGGATCAAGACGTCGCCGCCGATCATGCAGCAGGCTTACGCGGCGAAGAAGATCGACATCGTGGCCGCCGTCTACGACATCGCCACGGGCAAGATCACGCTGGTGTAGCGGGTTTAGTCCGTGTCGCGGCGCCCGGGCAGGAAGCCTTCCGGAATCCGTTGCGCGACGACGCGGCGCGCGTTGGCCGTGAGGCGTTCAATGAACGCTGCTGTCATGGGCAGCGGTGGCGCTGCGGCGGCGAGCATCGACTTGGCAAGCGGCGTGGCCGTCACCGCCACCGGTTGCAGCGTGGCGAAGATATCGCTGCGATTGGTCGCGGTGGTGCCGGTCGTGCGGCCGTTGAAGGATACGAACGTGGTCCCGGCCGCGGCCAGCGTCGAATAGTCGCCCAGAAAGAGGCTGCCGCCCGCCAGCGGCGCGGTCGCATAGTCGAACGCCGGCGCCGCGGCTCGCTCCTGCCACGTGATGCCATCGCTCGACGTTGCCAGCCACGTATCGGTGGGCAGCGTGTTGGGGTTGGCGGTGTTGCTGCGAAAATCGAAATACGACACCCCCAAGACGCCGTCGTCGCGGATCGCGACGGTGGGCAGGAATGCGGGCACCGCAGGATTGCCGTTCACGCGCACCGGCGCCGACCACGTGAGCCCGCCATCCACCGAGCGCGCGAACGCGATGCCGTCGCGCGCGCCGCCGGCAAAGCGCGCGTCCTGCCACACCGCGGCCAGCGTGCCGTTCTTGCCCACCGCAATCGCGCCGAGAATCGAACCGTCGCGGATCGCCGTGCCGGTCTCCGGGTCGACCGTGCCGATGCCCTGGTGCGCGGCAATGGTGATCGGCGCGGACCACGTGGCTCCCTTGTCGGCGGAGCGCATGACGCGCAGCTGCGGACCGGCCGTGGCGATCTCGGTGAAGAAAAGGACGAGCGTACCGTCGGGCAGCACGACGATCTGGTTGTTGATCG
>JBKJSU010000081.1:0-2529 GCA_046594415.1 Casimicrobiaceae bacterium
TTGCTCGGTCGCGATGCGCAGCCGCCGCGCAAGCTGGCCGAACTCATCGCCGCTGGCCATCTCGGCCGCAAGTCCGGACGCGGCTTCTACGCGTGGACCGACGGCAAGCCGCAGAAGTCCGCGGCCGGCGCGATACCCGCCGGACTGGCGGATCGCCTGGTCGGCCCGATGGTCGCCGAGGCGCGCGCGGCGCTGGCCGAAAACATCGTGGCCGACGCCGATCTCGTCGATGCCGGCGCAATCTTCGGCACAGGATTCGCACCGTTTCGCGGCGGGCCGTTGCACTTCGCGGGCCCCGCTTGAACGCAAGGTGACTGTCGCAACCCGGGGCAGGGCATCTGGTGTAGGATTTTTGGTGACGGACGCAGCGCCCCACGCAAGGGCCAGCGCCGTTTTTCGGTCCGACCGATGGCGGTCGACCGGGATTGTTGCCGCGGCCGCCGCGCCGCGACAAAGGCCGCTGGTCAAGGAGGAGCGTCGTGGAAAAGATCTGGCTTAAGCAGTATCCGAAGGGTGTTCCCGCCGAAATCGACATCAACGAATATGCATCGGTGTCCGAGGTGTTCGAAGAAAGCGCCGGCAAATACGCCACGCGGCCGGCCTTCACCTGCATGGGCAAGACGCTGACCTTCGCCGAGCTCGACACGCTGTCGAGTGCCTTCGGCGCGTGGCTGCAGGGGATGGGCTGCAAGAAGGGCACCCGCGTCGCGCTGATGATGCCCAACATCCTGCAGTACCCGGTGGCGCTCTTCGGCACGCTGCGTGCCGGGTGCACTGTGGTCAACGTCAACCCGCTCTATACGGCGCGCGAACTCGAGCACCAACTCTCCGACTCCGGTGCCGAGATCCTCATCTGCGTCGAGAATTTCGCCAACACGGTGGCGATGGTCGTCAGCCGGACCAAGGTGCGGCAGGTGGTGGTCACCTCGATCGGCGAGTTGCTGGGTTTCAAGGGCATCGCGGTCGATTTCGTGATCCGGCACGTCAAGAAGATGGTTCCGGCCTACTCGCTGCCGGGCGCAATCCGGTTGTCGGATGCGCTGGACACCGGTCGCCAGCGCACGCTCGAACGCGTGCCGCAGGGGCACGACGATATTGCGTTCCTACAGTACACGGGAGGCACCACCGGCGTGGCCAAGGGCGCAATGCTGCTCAACCGCAACATCATCGCCAACATGCTGCAGGCGCGCGCGTGGCTGCGGCCGTTCCTGAAGCCCGACCGCCGCGAGATCGTGATCACGCCGCTGCCGCTGTATCACATCTTTTCGCTGACCGCGAACTGCCTCTGCTTCATGACGCTCGGCGCCGAAAACGTCCTCATTCCCAATCCGCGCGACATCCCAGGTTTCGTGAAGGAGATGGGCAAGTTCAAGTTCACGGCCTTCACCGGCGTGAACACGCTGTTCAATGCGCTCGTCAACAATGACGACTTCCGCAAGCTCGACTTCTCGTCGCTGGAGCTGACGCTTGGCGGCGGCATGGCGGTGCAGGAAGCGGTGGCGAAAAAATGGAAGGAAATCACCGGCGTGCCGTTGATCGAGGCCTACGGACTCACCGAGACTTCGCCGGCCGCCACGATCAATCCTCTCGACCTGGCCGAATTCAACGGCTCGATCGGACTGCCGATTCCGTCCACCGAACTCACGCTGCGCGACGACGCCGGCAACACGGTGGCCCTGGGCCAGCCCGGCGAGATCTGCATCCGCGGGCCGCAGGTGATGGCGGGCTACTGGCACCGTCAGGATGAAACGGACAAGGTGATCGACAAGGACGGCTGGTTCGCCAGCGGCGATATCGGCGTGATGGATGAACGCGGCTTCTTCCGCATCGTCGACCGCAAGAAGGACATGATCCTGGTCTCCGGATTCAACGTCTATCCGAACGAGATCGAGGGCGTGGTCGCCGGCCATCCGGGTGTTCTCGAATGCGCCGCCGTCGGCGTGCCGGACTCGAAGTCAGGGGAGGCCGTCAAGCTCTTCGTGGTAAAGAAGGACCCCGCGCTGACCAGCGAGGACGTGCTGAAGTACTGCCGCGAACACCTGACCAGCTACAAGATCCCCCGGCATGTGGAGTTCCGCAGCGACTTGCCGAAGTCCAATGTCGGCAAGATCCTGCGGCGCGAGCTGCGCGACGAAATGAAACGGCAGCCGGCGTCCGGCTGATCGAGCAGCCGTCCATGACCCTGCCCGACAAGCAGCCCGTCCTGCGCGTGGTCCCCATGCCGGCCGACGTCAACCAGCACGGCGACATCTTCGGCGGGTGGATCATGGCCCAGGTCGACATCGCGGGCGGCGTCGTGGCGGCGCGCCATGCCCGGGGCCGGGTGGCCACGGTGGCGGTCAATTCGTTCACCTTCAAGCAGCCGGTGCTGGTGGGCGACCTGGTGACGTTCTTCGCCGAGGTCACCCGTATCGGAAAGACGTCGATAACGGTCGCCGTGGAGGTTTTTGCGCAGCGCAACCCAAAAGAGGAAGTTACGGTGCGGGTGACCGAGGCCAGCCTCACCTATGTGGCGGTGGGTTCCGACCG
>JBKJSU010000109.1:0-3886 GCA_046594415.1 Casimicrobiaceae bacterium
GGCGCCGCCACTGGCGGCCGGACCGAAGCGACCGTGGTCGAGCCTGGCGACGCCGGTCGCGGGCGTGTTCGTTGCCGCGAACTCCCATTCGGCCTCCGTGGGCAGGCGCCGCCCCGCAAACCGGCAATACGCTTCCGCTTCGTGTGCATTGACGTGCATGACGGGCAGCGCGGGTTCGAGCGCCCGCCACTGGTCGAAGTGGCGCTGCGACCAGCCGGTCGGCGCGCGTTGCCAGTGCTGCGGATGCATTGCGGCGGAGTGCCGCAGGAAGACCCACCCGGCGTCGGTCCAGAGGTCGCGCGCCTGGTAGCCGCCGCCGTCGACGAACGCAGCAAACTGGGCATTGGTGACGCAAGCGGACGCCATCAGGAAAGGGGCGACGTCGACCGGATGCGCCCACTTCTCGTTGTCGAAGACAAAGCGCGAAGCAGTTGACTCCGGCTGCGCGCCGAGGTGCAGTCGGCCGCCGGCGAAGGGCATGTCCGACGCCGCCGGCGCCACATCGAGTGGCGCCGCGTTGGCACGACGGGTGCCCGGCGGCAACGGCAGCGCCAGCGTCTGCAGCGTCATCAGCAACGCCTCAGCGTGCATGTCCTCGTGGTACAGCGCGAGTTCGAAAAAATAACGTTCGCCGTCGCGCGCGCGCGCGAGCGCAACGAGCGTGTCGGCCAGGGTCGCATCGAGATAGGCGTGAACGCCATTCCAGTCGGGCAGCGGCAGCGACCAGCGCGTGGCATGCGGCACGGTACTCGAGTTCCACAGTGCGTCGGCGGCAGCAAGGCGCGATGGCGCGCGCGCGCCGCCTGGGTCGTCGCGTTGCGTGCGCACGCACCAGTATTCCTGGAACCAGCCGACGTGGCCCAGTTCCCAATCCGCCGGATTGACGGTGGGGCCGAACGGAAATCGCCGCTGCGCCAGTGTGAGGTGCGCGTAGAGCAACTTCGTATACTCTCGCGCTTCGACCAGCGCCGCCGCCAGCGCCCCGGCTGACCGCGGCGGCGACGGCCCCACTTTTTCACTCATTTCCATGCCCCGAACCCGAATCCCTTCGCTGCTGCTGGTCACGCCCTATCTCGCCGCCGCGAACAATGGCAATTGGCGCACGGCCGCGCGCTGGGCGCGCCTCTTGTCGCCGCACTTCCGAGTGATTGTACAAGCGGCCGCGGAGCCGGTTGACTCACGTCGCGCCGCCCGGGCCGACGTTATGATCGCGTTGCACGCGCGGCGCAGCCACGCGGCCATCGCCGCATGGCGCCGACTGCGCCCGGAACAGCCGCACGCCGTCGTGCTTACCGGCACCGACCTCTATCGCGACTGGCCCGCCGGCGATGCCGATACGCGCGACGCGATGGAACATGCGGACGCCCTGTTCGTGTTGCAGGACGATGCGCTGGCGCAATTGCCGCCCGCGCTGCAACAGCGCACGCGTGTCGTCTTCCAGTCCGCGCGCGCGTTGCAGCCGTGGCCGCGCAAAAGCGACGATCACTTGCACTGCGTGCTGGTGGCTCACCTGCGCGAGGAAAAAGATCCGGCGACGGCCTTCGCGGCGTGGCGAGCGCTGCCGCGCGACCTGCCGGCAACGCTGACCGTGATCGGCGCGGCGCTCGACCCGGCGCTGGGTCAGGCCGCGAATGCGCTGGCCGCCACGGACTCCCGCGTACAGTGGTTGGGGCCACGCGCGCATCCGTGGACGCGGCAGGCAATCAAGCGCGCGCACCTCCTGGTCGTGCCGTCGCGAATGGAGGGCGGCGCCAATGTGGTCGTCGAAGCCGTGACCGCAGGCACGGCGGTGATCGGTTCGCGCATGTCCGGCAATGTCGGCATGCTCGGCCACGACTACCTTGGCTGGTTCGATGTCGGCGACGCGACTGCCCTCGCTGCGCTGGTGATCCGCTGCGCCGGCAACCGCGCGTTCCTGCAAGGGCTAGAGCGCCAGTGCGCCAATCGTGCGCCGCTGTTTTCCCCAATGGCGGAGGCCGCGGCGCTGCAGGCTGGCGTCAAGTCGATGCTGAAGGGCCGCGGCGCTAGAATACGCACCTGATCCCGCGCCCCCCGCGCCCCCCATTTCTGCCTGAAAGTGCCGCGATGAACGCTCCCGACAAAGTGCCCGTACGCCTGACCTCGTTCTCCCACGGCGGTGGCTGCGGCTGCAAGATCGCACCAGCCGTGCTCCAGCAGATCATCGGCAAGGCCAACCCGCTGCTGCTACCCAAGGCGCTGCTGGTCGGCATCGAGACCGCCGACGACGCGGCGGTGTACCAGATCAACGAACACCAGGCCATCGTGGCCACCACCGACTTCTTCATGCCGATCGTCGACGATCCATTCGACTTCGGCGCCATCGCCGCCACCAATGCGATCTCCGATGTCTATGCGATGGGCGGCACGCCGCTCTTCGCGCTGGCGCTGGTTGGCATGCCGATCAATCAATTGCCGGTGGAGACGATTCGCCGTGTGCTCGAAGGCGGCGAATCGATCTGCGCCAAGGCCGGCATTCCGATTGCCGGGGGCCACACGATCGACTCGGTGGAGCCGATCTATGGGCTCGTGGCCATCGGTCTGGTCGATCCGGCCAACCTGAAGCGCAATGCCGGCGCGAAGGACGGCGACGTGCTCGTCCTGGGCAAGCCGCTGGGCGTGGGCGTCTACAGCGCGGCGCTGAAGAAGGAAAAACTCTCGCCCGAAGGTTATGCGGCGATGATCGCGAGCACCACGCAGCTCAACACCCCCGGCATTCCGCTGGGCAGGCTGCCCGGCGTGCATGCGCTGACCGACGTCACCGGCTTTGGCCTGCTTGGCCACCTGCTCGAAATCTGCCGCGGCTCGGGCCTCGGCGCAACGATCAACTTCGCCGACCTGCCGCTGCACCCGGGCACGCTCGCGCTGGCGCGCGAAGGGCTCGTCACGGGCGCGTCCGGCCGTAACTGGGACGGCTATGGCCACGACGTGACGCTGGGAGCGGCGATCGGCGATGCCGAGCATGCGTTGCTGACCGATCCGCAAACCTCCGGCGGCCTGCTGGTGGCCTGCGCGCCGGAGGCGGTCGCCACGGTGCTCGATGTGTTTCACCGTGATGGATTTGCCGCCGCCAAGGTGATCGGATCGATGCATGCCGGCGCTTCGCGCGTGACCGTAGGCTGACGCCGCAGTTGCGGGACGCGCGGCCCCGCAGCCGCCGCGGCGAGGTGTCGAACGCCTGCTACCCGGGCACCGGCACCCGCGGCGCTATCATCGGGGAGCCATGAATAAAGTTCTGGTCTTCGGTGCCAGCGGTTACGTCGGCACCCATCTCGTGCCCCACCTTCGCGCAGCAGGCGCCTCCGTGCGCGCGGCGGCCCGCCGCCGCGCCACGCTCGAGGCCCGCGACTGGGCCGACGTCGAGCTCGTCGAAGCCGATGCCCTCGTCCCCGCCAGCCTTGGCGCTGCGCTCGACGGCATCCACATCGCGTATTACCTCGTCCATTCAATGGCCGCCGGACGCGATTTCCCGGCGCTCGACCGCGAGGCTGCCGCCAATTTTCGCGATGCCGCCGCGCGGGCGGGCGTCAAGACCATCGTCTACCTGGGCGGACTGCGCCCGTCGGGCGATGCCTCGACGCACCTCGCCTCGCGCGGCGAGACCGGCGACATCCTGCGCGAGGGCAGCGTGCCCGTGATCGAGATTCGCGCGGGCATCATCATCGGACCGGGCTCGGCTGCATTCGAGGTCATCCGCGACCTGGTGTTTCACCTGCCCGCGATGATCACGCCGCAATGGGTACGCTCGCGCGCAGGTGAAACACCAGGTCGCGGATGACCTCGAACGCAGCCGAGCCCGGTCCGATGATGATGCCCGCGCGGATCTCGATCACGGGCACGCTGCCCTCGCGCAGGATGTTGCCGGTCT
>JBKJSU010000214.1:0-3275 GCA_046594415.1 Casimicrobiaceae bacterium
CGGTCCAGGCTATTTCGCCGCGGGCACCAATCCGCGGGCGCGGAATTGGGTGATCAACAGGTCGGCAAAGCCGGGCGCCTCCTTGCCCACGTTCGACGGATTGATCGTCTCGGTCGTGCCCGCCCAGATCAGGTTGCGCGTACGGGCATCGTAGAGATTGGTTTCCACCGACGCCACGTCGTATTGCGTGACATCGGTCACCGGATAGAACCCGGGACCGCCGTAGAACCCGCCATAGAAGCCGCCGTACGGACCGAAGCCGCCGCCGGGCACCATCATCGTCGACACCTGCGTCTTCGTATCCACGCGCAACAGCCGCACCATCAGCACCGCGTCGGCACCGGCGGCCGCCACAGCCGCCGAGAACGACGCCTCGCCCCGGCGCGCGTCCGGCGGCACCGTGCTGTAGCCCGGGATGCCCTGCACGCCTGCGGCGACCAATTTCTGCACGATGATGTCCTCGACCACGCGACTGTCGGCCGTCGTGCCGTCGCTCGCGACCACCACCACCTTGCGCAGCACGCCGCCCTTGTAGTTGGTGTCGTACCACGCCGAACGGATCGTGGTGGATTGGCATGCCGCCAGTAGCAGGGCGACGCCCACGAGGGCCAGGGTGCGCAACATCGACATGGGTGGTGATCTCCGGAGTGTGGGTCAGTTGGAGGATTTGGGCGCCACGATCATGCCATCGCGGGCAAGCGCGGCGACGAGCTTGGTCATGTAGTCGGGAATGTTGCGGGCGAGGTTGGCCGCATCGTAGGAATCAGTGATCGCCGTCCACACCTGCTTGTTGAAGGCGCCGACCCAGAGCCCGGTGCCGATCTTGGCTACCTTGTAGTCGGTGGCCTGATCGGCGCCCTGGTCGTTGAAGAAGTCCGAGTGGCCCATCCTGTCCGGCGACGGCGAATCATAGGTCTCGCCGACGTTGTACGGCTCGTAGGAAGACAGCCACCGCACCTGCGCCATCATGACGGCGTCGGCCAACGGAACGAGCAGCAGGCGGGAGGGCAACATGGACACGATCCGGATCGGGTGGCGCGGCAAACTCCACCCGCGCCGTAGCCCCCGATTCTACCGTGGACAACGCCGCTAGCGATGCCTGAACACGGGCTTCCGCTTCTCCACGAACGCGGCCATGCCCTCCTTCTGGTCCGCCAGCGCGAACGTGGCGTGGAACTCGCGCCGCTCGAACAGCAGTCCTTCCGCCAGCGACGATTCATACGCGCGGTTGATCGCTTCCTTGATCTTCAGCACCACCGGCAGCGAGAACGACGCGATCTTGGCGGCAAACGCCAGTGCCTCGGCCTCGAGCGCATCCGCCGCCACCACGCGCGCGACGAGACCCGTGCGTTCGGCTTCGACGGCATCCACCATGCGGCCGGTGAGGCACCAGTCGAAGGCCTTGGCCTTGCCGATGGCGCGCGGCAGCCGCTGCGTGCCGCCCATCCCCGGCATCGTGCCGATCGTGATCTCGGGCTGCCCGAACGTGGCGGTGTCCGCCGCGATGATCGTGTCGCAGGCCATCGCCAGTTCGCACCCGCCGCCCAGCGCGTAGCCCGCCACGGCGGCCACGACCGGCTTGCGGATGCGCCGCACCGCTTCCCAGTCGCGCGTGATGTAATCGTCGCCGAATACCTTGGCATAGTCCCACTGCGCCATCGCGCCGATGTCCGCCCCCGCCGCAAAGGCCTTGTCGTTGCCGGTGAGCACGATGCAGCCGATGGCCGGGTCGTCATCGAAGGCGTGCAACGCCGCGCCCAATTCGCGCGCCAGCACCTCGTTGAGCGCGTTCATCCGCTGCGGACGATTGAGGCGAACGATGCCGACGCGGTCGCGGGTTTCGGTCAGGATGGTTGCAAAGGTTGCAGGCATGGTGGCTTCCGTCGACGTTATGGTTGGTGCGGATTGAAATGCTTGCGCAGTCCCTGCCAGCAGCGGTAATACTCGGGCTGCAACTGCGCCGACTCGAGCGCGTGGCGCGTGGGCAGGAGCGGCAGCCGCGTTTCGACCATGAAGGCCATCGTGTCGGTGATGCGCGTGGGCTGCGTGAGGTCCGCGGCGCTGGCGCGCTCGAAGGTCTCGACGTCGGGGCCATGCCCGGTCATGCAGTTATGCAGACTGGCGCCGCCGGGGACGAAGCCCTCGGCCTTCGCGTCGTAGACGCCATGCACGATGCCCATGAATTCGCTGGCGACGTTGCGATGGAACCACGGCGGCCGGAACGTGTGCTCCATCGCCAGGATCCGCGGCGGAAAGATCACGAAATCGATCATGTCCACACCCGGCGTGTCGCTGACCGACTGCAGCACGAGGAAAATCGACGGATCCGGATGGTCGTAGCTGATCGAGCCGATCGCATTGAAGCGGCGCAGGTCATACTTGTAGGGCGCGTAATTGCCGTGCCACGCGACCACGTCCAGCGGCGAGTGATCGATCGCAGCGCACCACAGCCGCCCCATGAACTTGGTGACCAGCTCGAAGGCGCCTTCGCGGTCCTCGTACCACGCATGCGGCGTGAGAAAGTCGCGCGGATTGGCCAGCCCGTTCGATCCCAGCACGCCCCGGTCCGGCAGCCGGAACGCCGCGCCATAGTTCTCGCAGACGTAGCCGCGGGCGACACCATCCGGCAGCTCGACGCGAAAGCGCACGCCACGCGGAATCACCACGATCTCCTGCGGCTCGACCTCGATGCGGCCGAACTCGGTGAGGCACAGCAGCCGCCCTTCCTGCGGCACGATCAGCAGTTCCCCATCCGCGTTGTAGAAGAAACGGTCGGTCATCGACTTGTTGGCGGCATAGACGTGGATCGCGCAGCCGGCCATGCCCTGTGGCGCGCCATTGCCGGCCATCGTGACGAGACCATCGACGAAATCGGTGGGCGCGACAGGCAGCGGCAGCGGATCCCAGCGCATCTGGTTGGGGGGTGCCGGCACGTCACCGAACGCGCTGACGAGACGCGGATGGCCCAGCGGCACGAAGGGCTCGTGCATCGCGGCCGGACGGATCCGGTAGGTCCACGCGCGAAAATTGGACCCGCGCGGCGCGGTGAAGGCCGTGCCGGACAACTGCTCGGCATAGAGGCCATACGGCGCGCGTTGCGGCGAATTCTGGCCCAGGGGCAATGCGCCCGGCAGCGCCTCGGTGGCAAATTCGTTGCCAAAGCCGGTCTGGTAGGCGAGTGGCGTGGTGCGGCCGGCCGCGGCGACCGGCGTGGCGGAGGGTGACAGGGTCGTGGTGCTCATGATTGTACGATTCGTCCTCGGTGACGGGGCAAG
>JBKJSU010000254.1:0-2732 GCA_046594415.1 Casimicrobiaceae bacterium
GTTGGTATCGCGACGCGCATCGCGATTTCGCGTACCGCCGTCAGCAGCGCATCGATCTCGAGTGGGCGCCCGGCGTCGACATCCTGCAGCATCGACGTGCGGAAGGCGCCCAGCTTGCGCGTGACCGCATGCCGATCCTCGGGCGACTGCCCGACTGGCAGGCCGATGGCATCCCCTACCGCAGCGGCTTCGCGCATGATTGCGGTGATGGCGTGCCTGACGAGGTCGTCATCGAGCACACGGTCGGCGGTGGCGCCCGTGATGGCCGACACCGGGTTCATCGTCATGTTGCCCCACAACTTGAACCAGATGTCCTGCTGGATGCGTTCCGCGACACGGGTCTCGAAGTCGGCGTCACTCAGCACCTGTGCCAGCTCCTCGACGCGCGCCGAGATGCCGCCACCAGCTTCGCCGATGATGAGGCCGTGGCCCATGACGTGGCGCACGACGCCGGGCGCGGTGGTGGCACAGGCCGCGTGCACGACACAGCCGATGACGTTGCGCGAGGGGATCGCGGCGTCGATCGCGCCGGTGGGGTCGAGCGTGTCGAGCCGCACGTTCGCCAGCGGCCCCGGCATGCCGGAGAAGAACCACCACGGCACGCCGTTCATCGCGGACAACACCAGCGTGTCCGGGCGGAGCAGCGGCGCGATGCCCGCCGCCACGCTGGCCATCGCCGGTCCCTTGACCGCGATGATCACGAGGTCCTGCGGCCCCAGGTCGGCGGGATCCGCGGATGCCTTCAAGCGCGTCTGTAGCGGGTGGTCCGCCAGTTCGAGGCGCAGGCCGCGTGCCTGCAGCGCGGCCAGCGTGTCGCCGCGCGCCACGGCGCAGATGCGGTGCCCCGCGGCGCCCAGCCGCGTACCGAGGAAGCCGCCGATCGCGCCGGCGCCGTACACGCAGATATCCATCGACCTTTGCTCCGTGCATTCGAGGCGGCCCCCACGCGCGCTGCTGCGGCGGCGGGAAGACACTTCATGCGGCGATGGTTGCCAGCCCTGCCGCCAAATCGTTAATATGTTAGCAGAGGCGCGGCGCGAACCGCACGCTGCATCGTGCGATCCGCCGATCCGCGTTCCGCCGTCGTGCGTGAAGGAATCGAGCCATGAAAGCCGTCGCTGCCGTCGCGCCGTTGCCGGAGACCACGTTGCGACATCGCAACCTGCCGCTGCTGCTGCTCGAGGCGCGGGAGGAGATCCTCTCGCATTTCCGCAGCATCCTCAACCACTTCGGCGTGACCGAGCAGCAATGGCGCATCCTGCGCGTGCTGCACGAGCGCGGCGACCTCGAGCCATGGCAGATCGCGGAGGCGTGCAGGATCTCAAGCCCCAGTCTCGCCGGGATCCTGGCGCGCATGGACGCCACCGGCATGGTGCGGCGCCGGCAATCGGCGGTGGACCAGCGCCGGCAGACGGTGTCGTTGACGGCAGCGAGCAGGCGCCAGGTCGCCGCCATGGTCCCGCTGGTTGAGCGACAATACCGGCTGCTGGAAGACGCCGTGGGCGAGGACACGATCGCCGCCCTGTATGCGGCGACTGACACCGCACTCATGCGGGTGCGCAATGCAGCGATCGCGTCCGCGCTGGACGCCGCACCCCGCGATCCGTCCGCAGCGCCGTAGGACCCATCCCAATCACGCTGGCGTCACGATGCTCACCGGTTTCTTCCTCCACCTCAAGGCGCACAAGCTGCCGGTGTCCACGCGCGAGCTGCTGACGCTGCTCGAGGCGCTGGACAAGCGCGTGATTTCGTCATCGCTCGACGACTTCTACACGCTGTCGCGCGCGTGCTTCGTCAAGGACGAGCAGCACTTCGATCGTTTCGACCTCGCCTTCGCCGGCTACTTTCGCGGTGTCAATGCGTTGTTCGATGTACGCGGCGAGATTCCGGAAGAGTGGCTGAAGCTCGAGTTCCAGCGCCACCTGTCGGAGGAGGACAAGAAGCTCGTCGAGGCGCTGGGCGGCTGGGACAAGCTGATGGAAACGCTTAAAGCAAGGCTGGAAGAGCAGAAGGGTCGCCACCAGGGCGGGTCGAAGTGGATCGGCACCGGCGGCACCAGTCCCTTCGGCGCCTACGGCTACAACCCGGAAGGCGTGCGCATCGGACAGAAGGAGGGCGGTTCGCGTAGCGCGGTCAAGGTGTGGGACGAGCGCAACTTCCGCAATCTCGACGGCGACGTCGAGCTCAACACGCGCAACATCAAGATCGCATTGCGCCGGCTGCGCCGCTTTGCGCGCGAGGGCGTGCCGGAGGAGCTGGACCTCGACGGCACCATCGAAGGCACGGCGCGCAATGCCGGCTGGCTTGACCTGAAGCTGCAGCCGGAGCGACGCAACCGGGTGAAGGTACTGCTGTTCCTCGACGTCGGCGGTTCGATGGATCCGCACGTGCGTACCTGCGAGGAACTCTTCTCCGCCGCCAAGGCCGAGTTCCGCCACCTCGAGCACTTTTATTTCCACAACTGCGTCTACGACCATGTCTGGCGCGATAGCGGTCGGCGCACCATCGATCGCATGTCCACTCTCGAGCTGATCCGCACCTATGGCCCCGACTGGAAAGTGATCTTCGTCGGCGATGCCGCGATGAGTCCCTACGAGCTCGTGCAGGCCGGCGGCAGCGTGGAATACATGAACGACGAGCCGGGCATCGCGTGGCTGAGCCGCATCTTCGAGCACTTCCGGCGCGTGGTGTGGTGGAATCCCGAGCCGGAGCGCGCATGGGAATACACGCGG
>JBKJSU010000345.1:0-2589 GCA_046594415.1 Casimicrobiaceae bacterium
GATGCTGGAATGCTCGCGCATGATCCAGCTTTCCTCCGCAAACGTGTAGCCGGCATAGGTCAGCGCGAACACGCCGGGAATGAAGAACAGGATGAAGAGGATCAGGTCGATCGTCGCTTGGGTGCGCGGCACGAAGAAGCTGTATAGGACGTCGCCCCGCACATGGCCATTCTTGGCCAGTGTGTAGGCCCCGGCCATCATGAACAGCGTGCCGTATTGGATGATCATCGCGTCAAAGGCCCAGGAGTGCGGATGGTCCAGCACATACCGGGAGAACACTTCCCAGGAAATCATGAACGTGAGCGAAACGATCAACCAGGAAAAAGTATGGCCGACGAAGGTGCTGATCTTGTCGACCGTCAAAAACAATTTTTGCATCGCCTAGCCTCGCTCAATACGAATCAGCCACCCGGAAGTTGTCCGGATGGCTGAAGGATGACGTCTGGAAACTCAGGCCTTTTTCGGAGCAGCGGGCTTGGTACCGAAGAAGTGGTTCACGGCCATGCGCCGGTTGACGTAGGTGTCCTGGTCCCACTTGACCGCGCGTTCGGCAAATGCCTTCTGCGACGCGAGGACTTCCTTGAACATCGGATTTTCTGCTGATTTCTTTTCAAGGATGGCGTCCCAGACCGTGAGCTGCATCTGCAATACCGAATCGGGAGTCTTGTAGAACTTGACCTTGTCGGTGGTTTGCAGCTCGATGTAGTCCTTGGAATAGCGATCGATCGCTTTCCAGGACATGTCCGCGGACGCGGCCTCGACGGCACCGGCGATGATGGCCTTCATTTTCGGCGGCAGCGCGTCGTACTTCGGCTTGTTAAACATGATCTCGAAGGTCTCGGCGCTCTGGTGGTAGCTTTGCAGCATGCACACTTTGGACACGTCGGGGAAACCCAGCAGGCGGTCGGAGCTGGCATTGTTGAACTCAGCCGCGTCAAGCAGGCCGCGATCCATGGCCGGCACGATTTCGCCGCCGGGAAGCGCATTGACCGCCGCACCCATCGCCGTGAACATGTCGATCGCCAGGCCATTGGTGCGGAACTTGAGACCCTTGAAATCGTCCGCCTTGGTGACCGGCTTCTTGAACCAGCCCAGCGGTTGCGTCGCCATCGGGCCATAGAGAAACGACTGCACCGTGGTAACGCCGATGGAATTATAGAGCTTGGCCAGCAGCTCCTGTCCGCCGCCGTACTTGTGCCAGGCCAGGAGCATGTTGGCGTCCATGCCGAAAGCCGGACCCGAATTCCACAGCGCCAGCGCATTCTGCTTGCCGTAGTGGTAACCCAACACGCCGTGCCCGCCGTCCAGCGTGCCCTTCGAAACCGCATCGAGCAGGCCGAACGCCGGAACCACCGAACCCGCGGGGAGGACCTCGATCTTGAGATCGCCGCCAGTCATGTCGTTGACTTTTTTTGCGTAGTCGAGCGCGTACTCGTGGAATATGTCCTTGGACGGCCACGTGCTTTGCCAACGCATGCTGATGGGGCCAGTCTGCCCCTTGGCAATCATCGGGAAGCCGAGTGTGGCGCCGCCCGCAACCACGCCGGTGGCGGCAGTCAGGAACTTGCGGCGTGCAGCGGGAGTGGCCTTGCTAGCGGGTTCGTGCGACATGCATCCTCCAAATGTGCCGGGCCGGCAGAATTGCTCGGTCTCCGCAAACCGGGTGCGCCGCGCTCTTCGGTCGCGAACACCCTATGAACTTGAACATCGCGCCGGCATTCCGGCGTCGACCTCCGAATTGATTATAGCGACGCGACACGCCCCGTCATTGTGCGGTGCGGCATTTTGTCCAACCTGGACTGGGTCGACGTGCGTGCTCAGGCGTCCAGTTGGCGCCGCTCGCGCAGCGCCTGCGCCAGCGTTCCCGCATCGACGTACTCGAGTTCCCCGCCCACGGGCACGCCGCGTGCCAGCCGGGTGACCGCGAGGCCGCGCGCCTTCAGCAACTCGCCGACATAGTGCGCGGTGGCCTCGCCTTCGTTGGTGAAGTTGGTGGCCAGGATCACTTCGCGCACCACGCCGTCCTGCGCGCGCTTCAACAGCCGATCGAGACGTATTTCCTTGGGTCCGATACCGTCGAGTGGCGACAGGCGCCCCATCAGCACGAAGTAGAGCCCGGCATAGGACTGCGTGTGCTCCACCATCAGCAGGTCGGCGGGCGTCTCGACGACGCACAGCAGCGACTGGTCACGCTTGGCCGAGCGGCACAACGCGCAGATGGCCTCCTCGGTGAACGTGTTGCAGCGCTCGCAATGCCGGATGACGTTGGCCGCCTGCACCAGCGCGCCGGCCAGCGCCCGGGCGCCGTCGCGGTCGTGCTGCATCAGATGCAGCGCCATCCGCTGCGCCGCCTTGGGGCCGACACCGGGCAGGCAACGCAGCGCCTTGGCCAGTGTGTCCAGGCTGGACAGCGGCTCGTGCGGTGCCGACGGGCGTTCGTTGACCAACCTGAACGCCCTAGAACGGCAGCTTGAAGCCGGGCGGCAGCATGCCCCCCGTCAGCCCGGCCATTTTTTCCTGCTGCGTCGATTCAACGCGGCGCACCGCGTCGTTGAACGCCGCCGCCACGAGATCCTCGAGCATGTCGCG
>JBKJSU010000378.1:0-2968 GCA_046594415.1 Casimicrobiaceae bacterium
GATTCTGACGGGTGCCGGGCCGTGAAAAGCAAATAGCAGTACATTGGGCGCGGTCCCCATAGCCGGGGCTAGAATGTCTAGGTTGGCTCGAACAGGAGGATTCACGATGGACATGCAACGCAGAGATGTACTGAAAAAGGGCGGCGGAGTCTCGCTGCTGACGCTGGTCGTGGCGGCGGGATGGCTCACGCCCGGCGAAGCAATGGCGCAGGCGGCGGCCTGGAACAAGGCCGCCTTCGACACCAAGTCGATGGAAGAAACCATGAAGGCATTGGGCGGATCGATGCCGGCGCAGAGCAAGGACATCACGTTCGTGCAGACGCCCGACATTGCGGAGAACGGCGCCGTGGTGCCGGTTGCCATCGCCAGCGCGATTCCCAAGACCGAAGCGATTGCGATCCTGGTCGAAAAAAACCCGAACATGCTGGTTGCGGTCTTCGAGATTCCTGCGGGCACCGAAACGGCCATCTCCACGCGCGTGAAGATGGGCCAGAGTTCCAACGTCTTCGCGCTCGTCAAGGCCGACGGCAAGTATTACGTCGCGTCCAAGGAAATCAAGGTCACGCTGGGCGGCTGCGGCGGTTGACCGCGCACTCCCCGTCGCTCACCGCTTCAACAGGAGATTCAAATGGCAGATCCGATGCGAATTCGCGCCAACGTGACCGGTGATACCACCGAAGTCCGGGTGCTCATGAGTCACGAAATGGAAACCGGTCAACGCAAGGATGCGGCAGGCAAGGTCATTCCCGGCTGGTTCATCCAGAACGTGACTGCCACGCACAACGGCAAGACCGTGTTGACGGCGCAATGGGGACCGGCGGTGTCCAAGAACCCGTTCCTGTCGTTCAAGTTCAAGGGCGGCGCCAAGGGCGACAAGATCCAGGTTTCCTGGGTCGACAATCGCGGCGACAAGCGCACCGACGAAGCGCTGATCGCGTGAGCGCGCGCGCCTTTGCGGTGGCGGCGCTCGCCGTGGCGGGCGCAGCGTTGGCGCAGACGTCCGCCGTCGACGAGATCGCCAAGTACCGGGCGGCGTTGCAGGACGGCAACCCGGCCGAACTGTGGGAAGCGCGCGGCGAAGGATTGTGGAAAACCGCGCGCGGGCCGAAGCAGGTCCCGTTCGAGAAGTGCGACCTCGGGCTGGGGCCTGGCGTGGTCAAGGGCGCCTACGCGCAATTGCCACGATATTTTCCCGATGCCGATCGCGTGATGGATCTGGAGACGCGGCTGGTCCACTGCATGGTCACGCAGCAGGGCTACACGCTGGCGGACGCGAAGAAGCAGCCGTTCGGCGACGGGAACGAAAAGAAATCCGATATTGAGGCGCTGGTCGCCTATGTCACCTCGGAATCGCGCGGCATCAAGATGAACGTTGGCGGCACGCACCCGAAGGAGCAGGAGGCCTACCGCATCGGCGAGAAGATGTTCTTCTTCCGGGGCGGCTCGCATGACTTTTCGTGTGCCACGTGCCACGGCGAGGAAGGCAAGCGCATCCGCCTGCAGGACCTGCCCAACCTCACCGCCAAGGAAGGCGCGCAGAAGGCCTACACCACGTGGCCGGCGTATCGCGTGTCGCAGGGCGAATTGCGCACGTTCCAGTGGCGGCTCTTCGACTGCTTCCGGCAGCAGCGCTTTCCGGCGCTCGAGTTCACGTCCGATGGGTCCATCGCGCTAACGATGTTCCTTGCCCGCAATGCCAACGGCGCCGCCTTCGACGCGCCGGCCATCAAGCGCTGACGAGACCGCCATGAAGACATTCATTTCCGTTGCAACACTGGCGGCGGGAACGGCGCTGCTGCTGTCAGGCTGCGCCAGCCCACCGTCCGACGCCGAGGTCAATGCCAAGGCCCTGGCCGTGCTCAAGGCGTCGTTCGCGGCGCGCGGACAGGCCGGACTCGATCGCCTCGACCAGGACGAGACGCAGAAAGCCTGCACGACGTACGCCGGCAAGGTGCCCGGCAAGGACGTCACCGACCGCATCGAGAAGGTCAATTTCGAGTCGATCAAGTGGCCCGCCGACGGCAAGTTCCTGGGCGACTGGAAGAACGGTGAGAAGATCGCGCAGGAAGGTCGCGGCAAGCAGTTTTCCGATGATCCGGCCGGCCCGGTGGGGGGCAACTGCTACGCCTGCCACCAGCTTACGCCGCAGGAAGTTTCCTACGGCACCATTGGTCCGTCGCTGTACCAGTTCGCCAAGGTGCGCGGCTACGGCGCGGACATCCAGAAGTACGCCTACGGCAAGGTCTGGAACGCGGACGCCTACAACGCGTGCTCCAACATGCCGCGATTCGGGCATAGCCAGATCCTGACCGAGCAACAGGTCAAAGATGTCACAGCGCTGTTGATGGATCCGAACTCGCCGGTCAACAAGTAGGCGTGGTACAGGACTGCGCATGAACCGTCGCGAATTCCTGCAAGGCATCGCGGCGGCCGCGGCCGCCGGTTTGCCGGTGGCCGATGTCGCGGCGGCGCAAGTCCGTGGCGATGCGTCGTTCTACGCGGGCATCGCGCCGTTCGGCAATGTCAGCCTGCTGCACTTCACCGACTGCCACGCGCAGCTGAAGCCCATTTATTTTCGCGAGCCCAACGTCAATCTCGGCGTGGGCGCGGCGTGGGGCCAGCCGCCGCACATCGTCGGCGAGGCGCTGCTCAAGCACTTCCGCATCGCGCCCCATTCGCGCGATGCGCATGCCTTCACCTATCTCGACTACACGCGCGCCGCGCGCGCCTTCGGCACGATGGGTGGGTTCGCGCATCTCGCCACGCTGGTCAAGCAATTGAAGGCATCGCGGCCCCACGCGCTACTGCTCGACGGCGGCGACACGTGGCAGGGCTCGGCCACTGCGCTGTGGACGCGTGGGCAGGACATGATCGACGCGCAGAAGCTGCTGGGTGTCGACATCATGACCGGGCATTGGGAGTTCACGCTCGGCGCCGACCGCGTCAAGGAAGTGGTGGAGAAGGATTT
>JBKJSU010000462.1:0-3155 GCA_046594415.1 Casimicrobiaceae bacterium
TGATCTCGCCGGATTCCATCACGTAGCCGCGGCTGCTCACTTCCAGCGCGAGCTTCGCGTTCTGCTCGATCAGCAGGATGGTGACGCCCTCGCGCGAAATCGTGACGATTGTCTCGAACACCTTCTGCACCATCAGCGGGGCGAGGCCCATCGACGGCTCGTCCAGCAGCAGCAGCTTCGGCCGCGACAGCATCGCGCGACCCATCGCCAGCATCTGCTGCTCGCCGCCCGACAGGGTGCCGGCGGTTTGCTTGCGCCGCTCCTTGAGCCGCGGAAAGAGTCCGTAGACGCGCTCGATGTCGGATTTGATCGCCGCGTGATCGTTGCGGATGTACGCGCCCATCGCGAGGTTTTCCTCGATCGTCAGCGCGCCGAACACGCCGCGGCCCTCGGGCACCATCGCGAGGCCGCGGCGAACCAGCGTGAACGCAGGGTTGCCGGTCACGTTGGCGCCGCCGTACAGGACCTTGCCGGCCTTCACCGGCAGCAGCCCGCAGATGCCTTTGAGCGTCGTGGTCTTGCCCGCGCCGTTGGCGCCGATCAGGCAGACGAGTTCGCCCTGGCCCACCTCGAGGTCGATGCCCTTCACCGCGTGGATGCCGCCGTAGGCAACTTCGAGTCTTTGCAGCGCCAGCAGCGGTGTAGCGGCAGCCATGTTCCTACATGCCTTTCAAATTCAGCGTCACTTCGCCGCCGAGATACGCCGCGATCACGCGCGCGTCCTTCTGCACTTCGGCCGCCGGGCCTTCGGCGATCTTCTTGCCATAGTCGAGCACCAGCACGCGGTCGCACAGGCTCATCACCAGCTTCATGTCGTGCTCGATCAGCAGGATGGTGGTGCCGTCGCGGCGGATGTCCTCCAGCAACGCCCGCAGCGACGCGGTTTCCGTGGCGTTCATCCCCGCCGCCGGCTCGTCCAGCGCCAGCAGCTTCGGTTCGGTGGCCATGGCGCGCGCAATCTCAAGGCGCCGTTGGTCACCGTAGGCAAGATGCCGCGCAAGGCTGTGCGCGCGCTTGTCGACGCCGACGTACTTCAGCAGTTCGAAGGCGCGCTTGTGGATGGCCCTTTCCTCGGCGCGCGTGCTGGCGTTGCGCGATATCGCGCCCCATACGCCCGCGTGGGTACGGACGTGGCGGCCGATCATCACGTTTTCGAGCGCCGACAGGTTGGCGAAGAGGCGGATGTTCTGGAACGTGCGCGCGATCCCCCGCGCGGCGACGTCGTTGGGCTTCATGTGTTCCAGCGGTTCGCCGTCGAAGGTGAAGGTGCCTTCGTCGGGAACGTAGATGCCCGTCAGCACGTTGAAGAGCGACGTCTTGCCGGCGCCGTTGGGGCCGATCAGGCCGTAAATCTCGCCATGGTTGATCGTGAAGCCGACCTCGGACAGCGCCTGCACGCCGCCGAAGCGCTTGGTGATGCCCGTCGCCGCGAGCAACGCTAATTTGCTCATTCTTTGGTGGCGGTCTCGAGTTCGCGCTTGCGCAGCGCGGAGGGCAGGATACCCGCGGGGCGATAGAGCATCATCAGCACCAGCGCAAGGCCGAACAGCAGCATGCGGATCACTTCGGGTTCGAGCAGCATGTGGCCGAAGATCGCCTTTTGCACCGGCTCGACCGTGTAGCGCAGGATCTCGGGCACGAACGACAGGAGCAGGGCGCCGATGATCACGCCGCCGATGTTGCCCATGCCGCCCAGCACCACCATGGCCAGCACCATCACCGATTCGGTGAGGCCGAAGCTTTCCGGGCTGATGAAGCCCTGGGTGGCCGAGAACATCCCGCCGGCGATGCCGCCGAAGGACGCGCCCATCGCAAACGCCAGCAGCTTGATGTTGCGCGTGTTGATGCCCATCGCCCGCGCCGCAATTTCATCCTCGCGGATGGCCTCCCAGGCGCGGCCGATGCGTGAGTCCTGCAATCGCATGTTGATCATGATGATCACCGCCAGCACGATCAGGAAGAAGTAGTAGTACTTGATCGGGCCGGTGAAATCGAGGCCAAACAGCGTTTCGCGCTTGGCGAAGTTGAAGTCGCCGATGCGGAACGGATCGATCAGCGTGATGCCCTGCGGGCCGTTGGTGATGTTGACCGGCTGCGACAGGTTATTGACGAAGATGCGGATGATCTCGCCGAAACCCAGCGTGACGATGGCGAGATAGTCGCCGCGAAGTTTCAGCGTAGGCGCGCCCAGCAGCACGCCGAACATGCAGGCCACGGCCGCACCGATCGGCAGGATGATCCAGAACGGCAGGTGCAGGTTGAAGTGCGGGCTGGCCAGCAGCGCATACACATAGGCCCCCACCGCATAGAACGCGATGTAGCCGAGGTCGAGCAGGCCGGCAAAGCCCACGACGATGTTGAGGCCGAGCGCCAGGAACACGTAGAGGATTGCAAGATTGGTGATGCGCACCCACGCGGTGCCCACTGACGCCAGCGCCCATGGCAGCACGATCAGGCTCACGATCACCAGCGCGAATCCCGCCTTGACGAGCCAGGGATTCTTCTTGGTGTCGAACAATACGTTCATCATGCGGCTCCTACGCACGGTCCGAGACCCGCTCGCCCAGGAGGCCGGACGGACGGAAGATCAGCACGGCAATCAGCACCAGAAACGCGAACACATCCTGGTAGTTGGAACCGAACAGTGTCAGGTTGGCGTCGTCGGCACAGCGCCGCGCCAGCGCATCGGACCAGCTCGCGAGCTGGCACAGGTTGGTGAGGTCGCCGATGTAGCCCGCGCCCATGGCCTCGATCAGGCCCAGCAGGAGGCCGCCCAGCATCGCGCCGCCGAGATTGCCGATGCCGCCCAGCACGGCGGCAGAAAACGCCTTGAGGCCGAGGATGAAGCCCATCTGGTAGTGCGCGATCCCGTAGTAGCTGCCGATCATCACGCCGGCGACGGCGCCCAGCCCCGCGCCGATGATGAAGGTCAGCGAGATCACGCGATTGATGTCGATGCCCATCAGGCCCGCCACCTGCTGGTTCTGCGACGTGGCGCGCATGGCCACGCCAAGCCGCGTCCGATAGACCAGCAGCAAGAGCCCGACCATCATCGCCAACGAAGCGACGATGATGGCGACCTGCACATTGGTGATCGTGGCGCCGTCGGGATTGTCCGTGATGTGATACGGCACGGTGGCGATGATCTGCGGATA
>JBKJSU010000372.1:0-3600 GCA_046594415.1 Casimicrobiaceae bacterium
AGACCCGAACCGTTCAGCGTGTGCACGAGTTCGGGCTTGCCCTGCGCGTTGCGAAAGCGCGCCTGCATCCGCCGCGCCTGGAACGCCTCGCAGTTGGAGCACGACGAGATTTCGCGATACGCGTGCTGCCCCGGCAGCCACACCTCGAGATCGTAGGTCTTGGCCGCGGCAAAGCCGGTGTCGCCAGCGCAAAGTGCGACCACGCGATAGGCAAGACCGAGCTTCTGCAGGATCGCTTCGGCGTGCCCCGTGAGTTCTTCCAGCGCATCGTAGGAGCGCTCCGGATGCACGATCTGCACCATCTCGACCTTGTCGAACTGGTGCTGCCGGATCATGCCGCGCGTGTCCTTGCCGTAGCTGCCGGCCTCCGACCGGAAGCACGGTGAGTGCGCGGTCAGCTTGATCGGCAACGCCTCAGCCGCGAGGATTTCGTCGCGCACCGAATTGGTCAGCGTGATCTCGGCGGTGGAGATGAGGTAGAGCCGCTCGCCGTCGCCCTCCGCGCCGCCCTTGGTCACGGCGAACATGTCCGCCTCAAACTTGGGCAACTGCGTGGTACCGATCAGCGCATCGGCGTTGACGATATACGGCGTGTAGCACTCGGTATAGCCGTGATCCCGCGTGTGCGTGTCCAGCATGAACTGCGCGAGCGCGCGGTGCAGGCGTGCGAGGTCGCCACGCAGGAACGAAAAGCGCGAGCCGGAAATCTTGGCCGCGGTGGCGAAGTCGAGAAGTCCAAGGCGCTCGCCCACATCGGTGTGGTCGAGGGGCTTGAACGTGAATTCGGGCGGCGTGCCCCACCGGCGGACTTCGACGTTGTCGGCTGCCGATTTTCCGTGCGGGGTGGTGACGTGGGTGAGGTTGGGCAATTGCAGCAGGAAGTCGCGCTGCTCGGCCTGCACGGCGTCGAGTTCGGCTTCGAGGCGCTTGACCTCGTCGCCCAGTCCCGCCACCTGCGCGAGCAGCGGCGCCGCGTCCAGTCCCTTGCCCTTGGCGATGCCGATGTCCCTCGACGCGGCGTTGCGCTTGGCCTGCAGCTCCTGCGTACGCACCTGGATGTCGCGGCGGCGCGCCTCGCGGGTCGCGAAGGCGGCAGTATCAAGTGCGATGCCACGCTTGGCAAGACCGGCCGCGACGGCCGCGAGGTCCGTGCGGAATAAATTGATATCAATCATTCGTCAATTCTATCAGAGGGTTGCATGCACCCTCGCGCGCGTTGCTACGTGTCGGTGTCGCGCTCGCGGTCGCGCGTGCGCAGTGCCGCCAGCCGTTCGCGAATGCGTGCCTCAAGCCCGCGCTCGGTCGGCGCATAGAACTGCTGCGGCTTCATGTCGTCCGGCAGGTACGTTTCACCCGCGGCGTAGGCGCCCGCCTCGTCGTGCGCGTAGCGATAGCCTTCGCCGAAGCCCATCGACTTCATCATCTTCGTCGGCGCATTGCGCAGGCGCATCGGCACCGGGCGTGAGCCGTCATTGGCGATGAAGGAACAGGCGGCGCCATACGCCACGTAGGCCGCATTGGATTTGGGCGCCACGGCGAGGTACAGCACGCACTGCGCCAGCGCCAGTTCGCCTTCCGGCGTGCCCAACCGTTCGTAGGCCTCGGATGCGTCGAGCGCCTGGCGCAAGGCCCGCGGATCGGCGAGGCCGATGTCCTCGCTGGCCATGCGGATCAATCGCCGCGCGACGTAGCGCGGGTCGGCGCCGCCGTCAAGCATCCGGCACATCCAGTACAACGCAGCATCGGGATCGGAGCCGCGCACCGATTTGTGCAACGCCGAGATCTGGTCGTAGAACGCGTCGCCGCCCTTGTCGAAGCGGCGCAGGCTGCGCGCAATCGCATTCTCGACGAACGGCACGTCGATGGTCTCGGGCTTCATTGCACCCACGGCCACGGCCAGTTGCTCGACGACGTTGACGAGGCGCCGGCCGTCGCCATCGGCCGCGGCGATCAACGCGTCGCGCGCCGCGGTCTCGATGCTGCGGCCGGGCGCGGCCAGCGCCAGCGCGCGGTCGAGCAGCAGGCTCAAGTCTTCCGCGGACAGCGGCTGCAGCACATACACGGTGGCCCGCGACAGCAGCGCGCCGTTGACCTCGAACGACGGATTTTCAGTGGTGGCGCCGACAAAGGTGAGCGTGCCCTGCTCGACATAGGGCAGGAATGCATCCTGCTGCGACTTGTTGAAGCGGTGCACTTCGTCGACGAACATGATCGTCGACTGGCCGAACTGGGCGCGTGCCGCTTCGGCGCGGGCCACCGCCTCGCGAATCTCCTTCACCCCGGCCAGCACGGCCGAGATCGCGATGAACTGCGCATTGAACGCATCCGCCATCAGCCGCGCCAGCGTGGTCTTGCCGACACCGGGCGGGCCCCACAGGATCATCGAGTGCAACTTGCCGGCGGCGAAGGCCACCGCCAGCGGCTTGCCGGGGGCGAGCAGGTGCCGTTGGCCGATGACGTCCGCCAACGCCTTCGGGCGCAGGCGTTCGGCCAGCGGCGCATCGGCAAACGGCGTGGCGGCGGCGAAGAGATCGGTCACGAGGGTCGGGCGGTCGAGCGATGTAGACTGACATTGTCGCGCAACTTGATGCCGCGTAGAGTCGCTTGATCGATAACGCCCCACCGACCTGGTTGTTGCGGCAGCGCTCGTCGCGGGGCTGGCGCTCCCGCGCCTGCCTCTTGCTTTGGTGCGCGTGCGTGCCCGCCGTCGCGAGCGCCTTCGACGTAGAAGGGCATCGGGGCACGCGCGGCCTCGCCCCCGAAAACACGCTCGCCGCATTCAACCGCGCGCTGGGCATCGGGGTGACGACACTTGAAACGGATCTGGCCGTCACCAAGGACGGCGTGCTGGTGATCGCGCACGACCCGTACCTCAATCCCGACCTGACGCGCGATGCGCAGGGCCGATGGCTGTCGGCCAAGGGGCCGTCGATCCGCGCGCTGACGCTGGCGCAGCTGCACGACTACGAGTTGGGGCGCATCAATCCGGCCAGCAAGTACGCGGCCCAGTTTCCCGAGCAGGTAGCGGTCGACGGGCAACGCTTCCCGACGCTGGCGCAGGTGTTCGCGCTGGGCCGGCAAGCGCCGGTGCGCTTCAACATCGAAACCAAGATCACGCCGGACAGCGGCGACGAGACGGTGGACCCGGCCACGTTCGCGCGCCTGACCGTCGCAGCCGTCCGCACCGCCGGCCTGGCCGATCGCACCACCGTGCAGTCATTCGACTGGCGCACGCTGGTCGAGGTCAGGCGGCAGGCGCCCGAGATCACCACTGCGTGCCTGACCATCGATTCGCCGAGCATGGATACGGTGCAGCGGAATTCAACCGCGGCGTCGCCGTGGCATGCAGGACTCAACCTGCGTCAATTCGGCGGTTCGATGCCACGGATGGTGGCGGCCGCCGGCTGCGGCACGTGGTCTATGTTCTGGCGCAACCTTACCCCGGCGGAGGTGGTCGAAGCCCACGCGCTCGGTCTCAAGGTCCTGCCGTGGACGGTGAACGATCCGGCCGACATGGCGCAACTGATCGACCTGCGCGTCGACGGGATCATCACCGACTATCCGGACCGGCTCCGCGGCGTGATGGCGGCCAGGGGGATG
>JBKJSU010000186.1:0-3565 GCA_046594415.1 Casimicrobiaceae bacterium
GCGGAGCTGACCGTCGCGGCAAGCGTCGACGAAGTGTGGGAAGTTCTGACGGATTTCGACCACATGGCCCAGATACTTTCGAGTGTGGACTCGAGCCGCATCGCCAATCGAAAAGGCAATCGTTTTGAGTTGACGCAGAAGTCCCATGGCAGTGTCGGTCCGCTTCGCGTTTCTCTTGACAGCGTGCGGGCCGTGGAACTGACCCCGAAGCGCGAGATCAGGTCGCGACTGATTTCGGGCGACTTGAAGTCGTCGGACTTCACGACCAGGATTGCAAAGAAAGGCAGCGTCACCCAGATCAACGTCAGCGGGAAGATCGTTGCCGAGGGATTGACCGCTGCAGCGATTACGCCCGAAGCGGTGCGGTCCCAGACCCGGCGCCAGTATCAGGAACTGCGCGAGGAGATCCTGCGCCGGAAGGCGAAGGAGCCGCCGCCGCCATGCTTGCTGGCAAAGAATTGCCCACAGCCATCGGGCTAGGCTCGTTTGGCGCCGAGCGGTGCCGCGGTGATTGAAGCGCGTTCGCAAAGTACCGGTAGGCACCGGCGCCGTGGAGTACTGCCAATGCGCTGGAAAACGACCTGCGCGGCTGATCGCACCGGCGCGGCGAGTAGGCAAGGATCGCCTAAAGTCCCAGATCGCTGAGGCCGGGATGATCGTCCGGCCGCCGACACGCTACCTCTGGCGGCGCACCAGTATCGAGTGCGGGCCAACCGCTACCGGGAGGCCGGCGCTCACTGTCTCTTCGTACCGGGCGCGGTCAACCCTGATACGATTTGCACGTTGGTCAATAAAATCGCCGGGCCCGCCAATATCCTCACTGCGACCGGGTGCCCGTCGGTGGCCGAGCTCCACCAACCGGGCGTGCGGCGCGTGAGCGAAGGCTCCGGCCTGATGCGCGTTGGTGCACCGCATTGCCCGCGAGTTGCTGGAAACGGGCACGTACACGCAGTTCCACGGTGATGCGATTCCCTATCCCGATGCCAATGCGTTGTTCCGCCACAAAGGCTAGCCGACAATGAAATTTCGTGCTGCGGTGTTGAACCGCGTGAACGAACCGATGACCCTCGACACGCTCGAAATGGCGCCGCTGCAATGCGGCGACGTGCTGATCAATTTGCGTGCAAGTGGCCTGTGCCACACCGATCTCGAAGTGATTCAGGGCTCGCTGGCTTATCCATTGCCCATCGTCCTGGGTCACGAAGGTGCCGGCGTGGTGGAAGCCGTGGGCACGGCCGTCACTTCCGTCAAGCCCGGCGATCATGTGATCTGCTCCTGGAACCCGCATTGCGGCCATTGCTTCTACTGCGATCGCGGTGTGCGCATTCTGTGCGAGGTATTCACGCGCCACCAGCCGATGGGACTGCTGCTCGACGGTGCATCGCGCATGACGCGCGGCAACCAGCGCGTGCATCATTACTCGGTCACGTCAACGCACGCGGAATACACAATCGTCCCGGAGTCCGGCGCCATCCGCGTCTCGAAGGACATTCCGTTTGACCGCGCCTGCATCATCGGCTGCGGCGTCATGACCGGGGTGGGCGCCGTCTTGCGCAAGGCCAAGGTCGCGCCGGGTTCAAGCGTCGTAGTCATTGGCTGTGGCGCGGTAGGGTTGAACGCGTTGCAGGCGGCGAAGATCGCGGCCGCGGGCCGGATCATCGCGGTGGACGTGGGTGCAAGTAAGCTGCAGCGCGCCATCCAATTCGGTGCTACCGAGGTCGTGGATGGTTCTGCAACCGATGCCTTGGACCAGATCCGTGGTCTCACCGGCGGTCGAGGTGCCGACTACGTTTTCGAGGCCGCGGGCAACAAATCCACGCTCCGGCTTTCCGTTGAAGCGGTGCGCCCCGCGGGCGAGCTTGTATGGCTGGGCAAGATCAACGTGAACGAGGACGTGGCCTTTCGTTGGGGCTCGCTGATGGGGGAGAAGCGGATCGTCCGCTCGAGCTACGGCGAGGCCATGCCCACGCGCGATTTTCCCTGGCTGGTCGAGCAATACCTCGAAGGCAAGCTGATGTTGGACGAACTCATCACGCGGCGGATCAAGATCGAAGACATCAACGACGGCTTTGCCGCGTTGGCGCGGGGTGAAGGTATTCGCACTGTGATCGAAATGGCATGAAGCATCCGCCGCTGGCAGTATGGCATCTCGACGTTCCGCATCGCGACTGTGTTCTGGGTGACCTGCAGCTCGAGTCCGATGGCGAAGACCGCACTGTGGTCGATCCTAGTCACCGCCACCGCCCGCGCCTGCCTGCAGGAAGACCCTGCGTGGACCGGTGACGGTTTCACTGCTTCTCCCGAGCGCGGCTGGCGGGCGTTTGCCGGATTGATGAGTGCGCTCGCGATGTGCACACCCGCGGCTGTCGAATTTCTGGCCGGGTACGATGAAACCCGGCACTGGCTCGACGACATCGTCAAGTAGCAAAATGCGATCGGCCTTGATGCGCACGACTTCCTATACCAGTCGCTGGCCCACGAGGCGCACGACGTCGGCGGCGGCGCTCTCTTTCGCGATGCTACCGAGGCCGCGCTGCGCTCCATCAAGGCGCGCGCGCGTTGCTGTTAGCCCCGCATCTCGACCTGCTCAATCCTGCGGCCGCGGCGCGAGCGGCGTCCGCGGCCATTCCCACCGCGTGTTTCCTGGAAATTCCATCGGTGCAGGGTCATGCCGCGCAGCCGCCAACCTGCAAGGCACTGACACGGCATTTGTCGACGGCGCGATACGGGAATTTCTGGCGGACTAGCGTGTCGTGCTGCCGGGGCGGCGCGTGATGGGAGCGCCCAAGGCCGCCGAAATGCGCCGGGTCGTGGCCAGCAGTGCCTCCCGCGCGGCTGGGACGGCGACGTCGATATCGCGCTGGCGCAGATACGGCAGCGTCAGCGCCGCCACTGCCCCTTCACTGGCATCGAATATGGGCGCGCAAAGGTCCGTAACCCCGGCCGCTGTATCGCTCGGGTTCATGTAGAAGCCCTTGCGCGCAATCATGAGCAATTCCGCTCGCACTTTCGCCGCCGAGACGCGCGTGCTGCCATTGGCCATCAATTCGGCGATCATTTCGTCCTGCACTGCAGGTGGCCGAAAGGCGGCAAGCACGCGTGACGATGCGCGGTCCGGTCGAAACGGAAAGTGTGCGCCAAGCCGCACACTGAAGCCCATGGGCTCCGGACTATCCACCTGTGCCACCACCAGAATGCGCTGCGCGTAGTGGATCACCAGATGCGTGGACTGGCGCGTGGTCTGCGCCAGCGCCTGCATCGCCGGTAGCGCTACCGTGAGCAGCCGCTTGAGCGGTGGATGGCGATGCGCCAACTCGAACATCCGCAGCGACGCACGATACGTGCCGTCGGGACGACGCACCAGATATCCACGGCGTTCAAGCACCGCCAGCATGCGGAAAATTTCATTGGGGGACCGCTGCAGTTGGTGGGCGATGACTACCTGCGTCAATCCTTCCTCCTCGCCCGCCAGCAATTCGAGGATATCGAGCCCTTTCTCGAGGGCGGGCGCCGTGTAGGCCGCGTCGCCGGGGATGTCCCCAGATCGAGGTGCAGGAGACTTCGG
>JBKJSU010000308.1:0-14161 GCA_046594415.1 Casimicrobiaceae bacterium
GCCGAGGGCATTGTCGGCGCGCATGTCGCGCCGGATGCCAAGTCGGGCGCGATGGTCGAAGTCAACTGCGAGACCGATTTCGTGTCGCGCAACGACGATTTCGTCGCGTTTGCCAAAAAAGTGGCGCAGCTCGTCGCCGAGCGCAATCCGGCTGACGTGGCGGCACTGTCGGCATTGCCGATGGATGCGGGCACGGTCGAGTCGCTGCGCCAGGCGATGGTGCAGAAGCTGGGCGAGAACATCGCGATCCGCCGCTTCACGCGCTTTGCGACCACCGGTCGCGTGGCCCAGTACCTGCACGGCGGTGGCCGCATCGGCGTCACCGTCGAATTCGACGGCAGCGACGACCAGGTGGGACGCGACATCGCGATGCACGTCGCGGCGGGCGCGGCCCCCGGGGCCATCCGTCCGGTGTGCGTGTCGCGCGCCGAAGTGCCGGCCGATCTGATCGAGAAGGAGCGCGCGATCTTCACGGCGCAGGCCGCCGACAGCGGCAAGTCCGCGGACATCGTCGCCAGGATGGTCGATGGGCGCATCAACAAGTACCTGGCCGAGGTCACGCTGCTGGGTCAGCCGTTCGTCAAGAATCCCGACGAAACGGTGGAGAAATACCTGCAGTCGAAGGGCGCGACGGTCAAGGCCTTCACGCTCTACGTCGTCGGTGAAGGCATTGAGAAGAAGAAGGACGATTTCGCCGCTGAAGTGGCGGCGATGGCCAAGGCCTGACCCGCGTCCGGTCATCATCAGCATCCGCGCGTGACCACCGCTTGGCGGTTCGCGCGGCGCATCACCCCAGTACCGTACGTTCGCCGTCCTGCCAGAGCCACCTCGAGGGAGTCCGCATGAATCCGCCCGCCGCCGCCTCTGCCGCCACGCTCGACCCGGCGCCTCTCGCACCCGCCGGGGCCGCCGCCGAGAAACCCGCCTATCGCCGCATCCTGGTGAAGCTTTCGGGCGAGGCGCTGATGGGCGACTACGCGTACGGCATCAAGCGCGAGGTCATCGACCGCATCGTCGCCGAAATCGGCGACGTGGTACGCGCCGGTGTCGAGGTGGCCATCGTCATCGGCGGCGGCAACATCTTCCGCGGCGTCGCTCCGGGCGCCGCCGGCATGGACCGCGCCACGGCGGACTACATGGGCATGCTGGCCACGATCATGAATGCGCTGGCGCTGCAGGATGCGCTGCGCCGCGCCGACGTCGAGTCGCGCGTGCAGTCGGCATTGCGTATCGACCAGGTGGCCGAGCCCTACATCCGCGGCCGGGCGCTGCGCCATCTCGAGGAAGGCCGCGTGGTCATCTTTGCCGCAGGCACCGGCAACCCGTTCTTCACGACCGACACGGCCGCCGCGTTGCGCGGGCGCGAAATGGGCGTGGACATCGTGCTGAAAGCCACCAAGGTCGACGGCGTCTACACCGCCGACCCGATGAAGGATGCAACCGCCGTCCGCTACAAGACGCTGACCTTCGACGAGGCGATCGTCAAGAACCTGAAGGTGATGGACGCGACCGCACTGGCGCTGTGCCGAGACCAGGACATGTTGCTTAAAGTATTCTCGATCTTCGTCCCGGGCGCACTCAAGCGCGTGGTGATGGGCGGTGACGAAGGCACCTTGGTGCACTGCTAGTCATCTTGAACATGGGCAGGAGGGCGCATGATCGCCGACGTAAAGAACACCGCTGAACAGAAAATGGCCAAGTCGGTCGAAGCATTGAAGACCGACCTGTCGAAGGTGCGCACCGGCCGCGCGCACACCGGTCTCCTCGACCACATCCAGGTCGACTACTACGGCTCGATGATGCCGCTCGCGCAGGTGGCCAACGTCACGCTGGCCGATTCGCGCACGATCGGCGTGCAGCCGTGGGAGAAGAAGATGATTCCCGTGGTCGAGAAGGCCATCCGCGACGCGGGCCTCGGATTGAACCCCGCCACGTCGGGCGACCTGATCCGCATCTCGATGCCCTCGCTTACCGAAGAGCGCCGCAAGGAACTCATTCGCGTCGTGCACAAGGAAGCCGAGGCGGCGCGCGTGGCCGTGCGCAACATCCGGCGCGACGCCAACGATCAGTTCAAGAAACTGCTGAAGGACAAGCAGTGTTCGGAAGACGACGAGCGGCATGCGCAAGCGGACATGCAGAAACTCACCGACCGTTTCATCGCCGACGTCGATCGCGTCATGCAGGCGAAGGAAACGGACCTGATGGCCATCTGACGAAACCATCGGCAACCGGCGGCCATCGCGGCCGTCACTCCGGCACCCCTTCCGTGTTCAAAAGCTCCACCCTCGAAATTCCGCCGGAACGCGCGGTGCCGCGGCACATTGCGATCATCATGGACGGCAATGGGCGCTGGGCCAAGCAACGGCTGTTGCCGCGCGTGGCAGGCCATCGGCGCGGGGTGGAGGCCGTGCGTAGCACGGTGCGTGCCGCCATCGATCGCGGTGTCGAGTACCTGACGCTATTTGCCTTCTCCAGCGAAAACTGGCGGCGGCCGGCCGATGAAGTGTCGATCCTGATGGATCTCTTCGTCCGTGCACTCGAGCAGGAAGTGGCCAAGCTCCACGACAACGGCGTGCGCTTCAAGGCCGTGGGCGACATGTCGCGCTTCGATCCGCGCGTCCGCGAGCTGATCGCGGCCGGCGAAACGCTTACCGCGCGCAACAACCGGCTCACGCTCACGGTGGCGGCCAACTACGGCGGCCGACGCGACATCGTCGACGCGGCACAGCGGTTTTTCGCGGCCCATCCCGACGCGGCGGCCGGCGGTCCCGTGGCGTCCGAGGCGCTCGATCCCTATTTTTCGATGGCGTATGCGCCGGAGCCCGACCTTTTCATCCGCACCGGGGGCGAGCAGCGCATCTCCAATTTCCTGCTGTGGCAGCTCGCGTATACCGAACTGCATTTCACCGATCTCCTATGGCCCGACTTCGATGCGGTGGCGCTCGATGCGGCTATTGCGTCGTACGCGAGCCGTGAGCGGCGCTTCGGCCGCACCAGTGAGCAGATCAAGGCGGCGCAGGGCACCTGATGCTGCAGACGCGGATTCTCACGGCGCTCGTACTGATTGCGGCGGTACTCGCCGCGCTGTTCCTGTTGCCTTCGTTCGGCCTGGCGCTGGTCACGCTGGCCGTCGTGACCAGCGCCGCGCCGGAATGGTCGCGGCTGGCGGGTTTCACGGTGGCCGGCGCGCGCGCATTCACCGGCGGCCTCGTCGTATGTGGCGCGGCACTGCTGGCGTGGGGGTGGTCTCCCGGCGGCTGGGCGCCTGGCGTGGTGCTGGTCGTGTGCGGTGGCGCGGCCGTTTTCTGGCTTGCGCTCGCCCCCGCCTGGGTCGTGCGGCGCTGGTCCACGCGTCATCCCGCCACGCAGGCGGTCGTGGGTCTCATCGTATTGCTGGCCACGTGGGTGGCGCTGGTCGAGATGCAGTCGCGCTCGCCTTGGCTGGTCCTGGCCGCGATGGCCATCGTCTGGATCGCGGACACTGCGGCCTACTTCACCGGTCGCGCCTTCGGCCGCCGCAAGCTGGCGCCGATGGTCAGCCCCGGGAAGTCGTGGGAGGGCGTCTACGGCGCGTGGGTTGCAGTGGTGCTCTACGCGATGCTGCTGGTGCCGCTGGCGGCGGCGGCGGGCTATCGCCTTGCCGTCGATACACCCACGGTCGCCCTCTGGCTCGGACTGGTCGTCGTGATTGCGTCGGCGTCCGTCGTCGGCGATCTCTTCGAATCGCTGTTGAAGCGACAGGCGGGCGTCAAGGACAGCGGCACGCTGCTACCCGGTCACGGCGGCATACTCGATCGTATCGATGCGCTGCTGGCGGCAATGCCGCTCGCCGCAGTCGCGGCGCAGTTGTTCCTCGTGCGGCCCATCGCGTGAGGCGCCGACTGGCACTGCTGGGCGCCACCGGTTCGATCGGCGCGTCGACGCTCGATGTCGTGGCGCGGCATCCCGATCGTTTCGAGGTGGCTGCATTGGCGGCCCATTCCAACGCCGACGCCATGCTGGCGCTGTGCCGCCAATTCCGCCCACCCTATGCGGCACTGTTCGATGCCGCAGCCGCCGCGCGCTTGCAGCGGGGGCTGGCCGGGGAAGGCCTGGCCACGCAGGTGCTCGCGGGACCCGACGGCCTCGCCGCGGTGGCCACGCTGCCCGAGGTCGACACGGTGCTGGCCGCCATTGTCGGCGCGGCCGGACTGCCGTCGACATTGGCCGCCGCGCGGGCGGGCAAGCGCATCCTGCTGGCCAACAAGGAGGCACTGGTCGTCGGCGGGGCGCTCTTCATGGCGGCGGTGGAGGCGGGCGGCGCCACACTTTTGCCGATCGACAGCGAACACAACGCGATTTTTCAATGCCTGCCGCACGACTTTGCGCGCAATTCCGCGCATGGCGGCGTGCGCCGGATCCTGCTGACGGCATCCGGCGGGCCGTTTCGCACGCGTGCGTTGACGGAACTCGCCGCCGTTACGCCGGACCAAGCCTGTGCCCATCCCAACTGGTCGATGGGGCGCAAGATTTCGGTGGACTCGGCAACGATGATGAACAAGGGACTGGAAGTGATCGAGGCGCGCTGGCTGTTCGGCGTGCCGCGCGCGGCCATCGAGGTGGTGATCCATCCGCAGAGCGTCATCCACTCGCTTGTAGAGTACGTGGACGGGTCGGTGCTGGCGCAACTCGGGCATCCCGACATGCGCACGCCGATCGCGCAGGCGCTGGCGTACCCGGAGCGCATCGAGGCCGGCGTGCCGCCGCTCGACCTGGCGCGGCTTGCGGCGTTGTCCTTCGAGGCGCCCGACCTCGCGCGCTTCCCCTGCCTTCAGCTTGCGTTCGACGCGTTGGCGGCCGACGGCACGGCACCGGCGGTGCTCAATGCGGCCAATGAAGTCGCCGTGGCGGCCTTCCTGGACGGCCGCATCCGCTTCACCGACATTCACGCCGTCTGCGCGGGCACGCTGGCCGCCATGCCCAGCGCGCGCGTCGGATCGCTCGACGACGCGCTCGCGGCCGACGCGGAGGCGCGCCGTGTTGCGGGTGCGTGGATCGCCAACCATGCCAGTCAAGGTACAGTACTGACATGATCGAACTTGCCTACAAGGTGTTGGGCTTCCTGCTGACGCTGGGTGTCCTCGTCATCATCCACGAGCTGGGGCACTACCTGGTTGCCCGTTGGTGTGGCGTCAAGGTGCTGCGCTTCTCGGTCGGCTTTGGCCGCGTGGTGGCCGCGCGGCGCTTCGGCCGCGACGGCACCGAGTGGGCGCTGTCGGCGATTCCGCTGGGCGGTTACGTGAAATTTGCCGACGAGCGCGAGGGCGACGTGTCGTCGCAGGACGCCGGGCGCGCCTACAACCGGCAGAACGTCTGGAAGCGGATCGCGATCGCGGCGGCGGGTCCCATGGCCAACCTGCTGCTTGCCGTCCTGCTGTTTGCCGGCACGTTCATGGCCGGCGTGCCGGGGCAGCGTGCGTTTCTGGCTGAACCCGCCCCAGGCTCGGCGGCGGCGGCGGCGGGGCTGCATGGCGGCGACCTGGTCGTGGAGGTTGGCGGCGAGCCGGTGCGCAGCTGGCAGGACTTGCGCTGGCGCGTGATCAAGGCGCAGGGCCACGACCTCCTGAACGTATCGGTGCTGCCGGCCGGGCCGCGTGCCGGCGACCCCCCGCAGACGCGGGTCGTGCGGCTCGCGGCGCTGCAGACCGCCGACTGGGAGGGCAACCCGTTGGGCGCCTTGGGGCTGCGCGCTGATTTCGGCCCGCCGCTCATCGGCGAACTCGTACCCGGCAAGCCGGCGGAGCGCGCCGGCCTGCGGGCCGACGATCGCATCGTCGGCATCAACGGCGAGCGCATCCGTTCGCCGACCGACGTGGCGGCGATCACCAATGCCAATGCCGGCGTGCCGCTGGTCTTCCGGGTCGAGCGCAAGGGCGGCGTCGAGGACATCACGGTCGTGCCCGAGGCCGCGGAACAAATGGGCAAGGTCGTCGGCATGGCGGGCCTGCGGCTCAAGATCGATCCGGCGGCAGCGGACCGTCTCGCCATCACGCTGCGCTATGGCCCCCTTGAAGCACTGGCGGAAGGCACGCGAAAGACATGGGAACTGTCGGTATTCACGCTGAAAATGCTCGGGCGCATCGTCACCGGCAATGCGTCGCTCAAGAACATCAGCGGCCCGCTGACCATGGCGGACTTTGCCGGACAATCGGTGCAGGCGGGGCCGCTCGTCTTTGTCGGCTACCTCGCGCTGATCAGCATCAGCCTCGGCGTTCTCAATTTGCTGCCCGTGCCGCTGTTGGATGGCGGCCATTTGCTGTATTATTTTGTGGAAGCAATCAAGGGAAGCCCCGTATCCGACCGCGCGTTCGCGGTCGGTCAGCGCATCGGCATGGCGATGCTTGCCGTCCTGATGGCCTTGGCACTATTCAATGACGTTTCCCGACTGTTCTGAAATGCTCGCGCGACGTACATCCGTGCGCCTCGCACCTTCCCACCTTCCCAACCCATGTCCCGGTGTTCGCCGGCGCGTGCTGTCGGGAATCGTGGCGGGGCTCTTCGCGCTCTGCCACGCGGCATCGGCCTGGGCCTTCGATCCGTTCACCGTGCGCGACATCCGCGTCGAGGGGGTGCAGCGCACCGAGGCCGGCACGATCTTCTCCTACCTGCCCATCAAGGTGGGCGAGCGCATCGACGACGAAAAGGCCGCCGGCGCGGTCAAGGCGCTGTACGCCACCGGCTTCTTCCGCGACGTGCGCATCGAAGCGCAGGGCGAGGTGCTGATCGTCACCGTGCAGGAGCGTCCGACCATCAGTTCGCTGACCTTCGTCGGCAACAAAGAATTCGATACCGAAACGGTCAAGAAGGCGCTGAAGGAAGTGGGCATTGCCGAAGGCCGCATCTTCGACCGGTCGGCGCTGGAGCGTGCCGAGCAGGAGTTGAAGCGGCAGTACATCACCCGCGGCAAGTACGCGGCGCGCGTGGAAACCACGGTCACGCCGCAGGAACGCAACCGGGTCGCGGTCAACTTCAACATTGTCGAAGGCGATACGGCCAACATTGCCCGCATCAACATCGTGGGCAACAAGACGTTCTCCGAAAAGGCGCTGCGCTCCGAGATCGCGCTGTCCACGCCCAACTGGTTGTCGTGGTACACGAAGGACGATCAGTATTCGAAGCAGAAGCTGCAGGCCGATCTGGAGACGCTGCGCAGCTTCTACCAGAATCGCGGCTACCTCGAGTTCACGATCGAATCCACGCAGGTCGCCATCTCGCCGGACAAGGACGAGGTGTATCTCACGATCAACGTGAGCGAGGGCGCGCAGTACACGGTGGGGTCCGTGCAGATCGCCGGCGAACTCGTCGTCTCCGAGCCGGAGCTCCGCGCGTTGATGGAAGTGAAGCCGGGCGACGTGTTCTCGCGCTCGAAGATGCAGTCGTCGGTCAAGAACATGAGCGAGCGCCTGGGCATCGACGGCTACGCGTTCGCCAACGTCAACGCGGTGCCGGAACTCGACCGCGTCAAGAACTCGGTGGCATTCACGTTCTATGTGGATGCCGGGCGCCGCGTCTACGTGCGCAAGATCAACATCAGCGGCAATCCGAAGACGCGCGACGAGGTGATCCGCCGCGAGTTCCGGCAGCTCGAAGGCGCCTGGTACGACGGCACCCGGATCGAGCGTTCCAAGATCCGCGTGCGCCGCCTCGGCTACTTCGAGGAAGGCAGCGTCAACGTCGAATCCCCGCCGGTGCCGGGCACCACCGACCAGGTCGACATCGAAATGACGGTGGCCGAGAAGAACACCGGCAACCTGCTGGCTGGCGTGGGCTACTCGAGTTCCGACGGCATCGTCTTCAATGCCTCGGTATCGCAGCAGAACATCTTCGGCTCCGGCAACGCGCTGGCGCTTGCCGTGAACACCAGCAAGGTCAACCGCACGATCTCGCTCACCTACACCGAGCCCTATTGGACGGTGGACGGCATCACGCGCACGTTCGAGCTTTACAACAAGAACATCGACCCCACCGGGCTGTCGGTGGCGCAGTACGCGTCGTCGACACTGGGCGGCGCCGTCGGCTTTGGCGTCCCCGTGTCCGAAATCGACACGATCAATTACGGCTTCCGGGTGGAGCACACGTCGCTGACGCTGTTCGACAACAGTCCGCCGATCTATTACCAGTTCGTGCAGGACTTCGGCTACGTCACGAACACCTACATCCTGTCGGCGGGCTGGTCGCGCGACACCCGCAACGATATCCTCTATCCGTCATTCGGACGCCTGCAGTCGGCGCTGATCGAGGTCGGCCTGCCTTTTGGCGACCTTGCTTACTACAAACTCCAGTACATCAACCAGTCGTTCTGGCCGGTGTACGGCGATTTCGTGCTGATGCTGCGCGCCGACCTCGCCTACGGCGATGGCCTGTCCGACAAGCCGTTCCCGTTCTTCAAGGCGTTCTATGCCGGCGGCGCGGGTTCGGTGCGGGGCTACCAGACGGGCTCGCTCGGTCCGCGTGACATCTACAACAATACGCTGGGCGGCAAGCGCAAGATCATCGGCAACGCCGAGCTGTTCTACCCGATCCTGAGGGGCGAGCGCTCGGTGCGGATTTCCGGCTTCTTCGATGTCGGCCAGATCTACGTCAACGGTTTCCAGCCCAATTTCGAGAACTTCCGGTACTCGGCGGGCCTGGGTCTCGCCTGGAACTCGCCGATCGGCCCGCTCAAATTCAGCTACGCATTCCCGATCGATTCGATTCCTCAGGATAAAATACAGAAATTCCAGTTTCAGGTCGGCACGGTGTTCTGACCCGTGCACCTGAAAGCCTGTCGCAGGAGTCCATCGTGAAGCGTGTTCCAGTTTTCATCCTTGCATCGTTGCTGCTTGCCGCCGCCGGTGTTGCCCATGCCGTGGAGTACAAGATCGGCTTCGTGAACACCGAACGGCTGTTCCGGGAAGCGGCGCCGGCCAAGCGCGCCCAGCAAAAGCTCGAGAAGGAATTCGCGGCGCGCGATGCCGACATCCAGCGGCTGTCGAAGCAGGTGCGCGACCTGCAGGCGTTGCTGGACAAGGACGGCGCCACGATGGCGGACGCCGATCGCCGCAACAAGGAACGCGACCTCGTCAACCAGTCGCGCGACCTGCAGCGGATGCAGCGCGAGGCGCGCGAGGACCAGAACCTGCGGCGCAACGAGGAGCTGGGCAGCCTGCAGGAACGCGCCAACAAAGTGATCCAGCAGATCGCCGCCGACGAAAAATTCGACCTCATCCTGCAGGACCCGGTGGTGTTCGCCAGTCCGCGCATCGACATCACCGACAAGGTCATCAAGGCGCTCGCCGACAAGTAGCCCCGCTCCGCGCCGGGCCGCCCGGTGCGGCCTTCCGCGACGGTGGCGCGTGCCCAAAGCCACCCATGCCGACTCCTGTTTTCACGCTTAGCCAATTGGCCGCTGCCGTCGGTGCCGAGGTCCGTGGCGATGGCACCGTGGTCCTGCGCCGCGTGGGCACGCTCGAGGGTGCCGGCCAGGATGCCATCACGTTTCTGGCCGACGCGCGGCACCGCAGCCAGCTTGCAGGCACGCGCGCCGGCGCGGTCATCGTCACGCCCGCCGACGTCGACGCGACGACACTGCCACGGCTCGTGCATGCCAATCCTTATCTCACCTACGCGCGGGTGGCCAATGTGCTGCACCCGCCGGCCGCCGCCGCACACGGCGTTGCGGCACAGGCGTGCATCGATCCCACCGCCCGTATCGATGCCACGGCGGGCATCGGGCCGTTTGCCGTGATCGGCGCGCGCACGATCGTGGGGCCGGGCTCGTCGGTCGGACCCGGCGCCTGCCTCGGAAGCGATGTCGTGGTCGGGGCCGGGACCCATATCCATGCCAATGCCGTGATCCATGCCGGTTGTTCCATCGGCGATCGCTCGGTAGTGTTCGCCGGGGCCATCATCGGGGCCGATGGATTCGGCATGGCCGACGATGGGGGGCGCTGGCTCAAGATACCCCAGGTCGGACGGGTGATCATCGGGGCGGACTGCGAAGTCGGCGCCAACACCACGATCGATCGTGGCGCGATCGACGACACGGTGATCGAGGACGGCGTCAAACTCGACAATCAGGTCCAGGTCGCGCACAACTGCCGCATCGGCGCGCACACGGCCATTGCCGGCTGCGTGGGCATCGCCGGCAGTGCCATCATCGGCCGGAACTGCCGCATCGGCGGCGCGGCGATGATCGCCGGACACCTCTCCATTGCCGACGGCACTACGGTGTCCGCCGCGACCCTGGTGGCGAAGTCCATCACTGCGTCCGGTGGCGCCTACACGGGTTCCTTTCCCACGTTGCCACATCGCGAGTGGCAGCACGTCGCGTCCGAAGTGCGGCGCCTGCGCGAACTGGCGGCGCGTGTTGCAGTGCTGGAAAAGCAGTTGCGCGGCCAGCGCGGCGATCCAGGAGAGTCGGCATGACGCTGTCGCTGGCCAGGCTGGAGACGCTGTTGCAGTCATTGCCGAATCGCTACCCTTCGCTGCTGATCGATCGCATCGATGCGGTCGTGCCGGGCAGCGAAGCGCGCGGGATGAAGTGCGTGACGATCAACGAAGCATGCTTCCAGGGGCACTTTCCGGGCTATCCGGTGCTGCCCGGCGTGCTTGTCATCGAAGCGCTCATCCAGATGTCGATCCTCCTCGCCCACGCCACCGACGCCAATGCGGGGTTCGTCGTCACGGGCATCGACGGCGTGCGCTTCAAGCGCCAGGTGGTCCCGGGCGACCTGCTGCGGCTCGAGTCGCGCGCAACCCCCGGCGCCGCGTTTGCGGTGCGGGCGTGGGTTGGCGACCAGCTTGCGGCCGAAGCGGAGATCGCGCTGGGCGCGGGACCGTGAGCCGTCCCATGTCCGCCATTCATCCCACCGCCGTCATCGATCCCACCGCGGAGCTTGCCGCCGACGTTGCGATCGGTCCTTACTCGATTGTCGGCGCCAACGTCCGCATCGGCGCCGGAACGGTGCTGGGGCCGCACGTCGTCGTCGCGGCGCGTACGCGGCTCGGCGAGCGCAATCGGGTGTTCCAGTTCGCCTCCATCGGCGAGATCGCGCAGGATCGCAAATATGGTGGCGAGCCGACCACCACCACGATCGGCAGCGACAATGTGTTCCGCGAGTACTCAACCGTGCATGCGGGCACGGTGCAGGATCGCGGCGACACCGCCATCGGCGACCACAACCTGTTCCTCGCTTACACGCACGTGGCGCACGACTGTGTCGTGGGCAGCAACGTCACGTTCTCGAACAACGCGCAGATCGCCGGTCACGTCGTGATCGAGGATTGGGCGGTGCTGGGGGCCTTTGCGGGCGTCCACCAGTTCTGCCGGGTCGGCGCGCACACGATGCTGGCCGCCTACGCGGTCGTGCTGCAGGACGTGCCGCCGTTCGTCACGGTGCAGGGCTATCCGGCCAAGCCGCACGGAACCAACAACGAGGGCCTGCGCCGTCGCGGCTTCACCGCCGCCGACATTCTCGCCGTGCGCCGTGCGTACAAGGTCCTCTACCGCGAAGGGCTGACGCTGGACGAGGCGAGGGCGCGGCTGGCCGCGATCGCCGCGACGACGCCGGTAGTGGCGCCGCTTGCGGCCTTCCTGGGTGCCACCACCCGCGGCATCGTGCGCTGATGTCGGGCGTGGTTGCGGGTTCCCCCGGCGTGGTCACCATCGGCATCGTCGCGGGCGAAGCGTCGGGCGACGCGCTTGCTGCCAGCCTGATCCGCGCGGTCCGCGCGCGTCATCCCAACGTCCGCTTCGTCGGCATCGCCGGGCCGCAGATGGAGGCGGCCGGATGCGATGCGTGGTATCCGCTCGAGCGGCTGTCGGTGCGCGGCATCGTCGAGGTGATCGGGCATCTGCCGGCGTTGCTGCGCATTCGCCGCGAACTGCGCGCGCGGCTGCTGGCCGCGCGGGTGCCGCTGTTCATCGGCGTGGATGCTCCCGATTTCAATCTCGGCCTCGAAGCGAAGCTGAAGCGCGCCGGCGTGCGCACCATCCACTTCGTCAGCCCGTCGGTGTGGGCGTGGCGGCGCAAGCGCCTCGCCACGATCGGCCGCAGTGTCGACCGGATGCTGGCCCTCTTTCCGTTCGAGGTTACGCTGTATGCCGAGGCGGGTATCCCGGTCACCTTCGTCGGCCACCCGATGGCGGCCACGGCCGCGACGCACGCCACGCGGCGGGAAACGCGCGACCTGCTGAAGCTCAAGAGCGCGACACCGGTGTTTGCGTTGCTGCCGGGCAGCCGCATGTCGGAACTGCAGATGCACTCCGCACTGCTGCTGGGTGCCGCTGCGCGCATCGTCGAGGCGCGCGAGGACGCCCGCTTCCTGGTACCGTTTGCAACGCGGGCCACGCGCGATGCCTTCGAGACGATGATGCACACGTCCGGACACGATCGCCTGCCGATCACGCTGCTGTACGGGCACGCCGACGATGCGTTGCGCGCCGCCGATGTCGGCATCGTGGCTTCCGGCACGGCGACGCTGGAAGCAGCGCTGGCCCGCTGCCCGCACCTCATCTTCTATCGGTTGTCGGGACTCACCTACCGGATCGTCCGGCGGCGACTGTTGCTGCCCTATGTGGGCCTGCCCAATGTGCTTGCCGGCCGGTTCGTGGTCCCTGAATTCCTGCAGGAAAATGCCACACCACGCAACCTCGCACAGGCGGCGCTCAATCTGTTCGACGACACGGTCACCCGACGGCGGCAGGAAGCGCTCTTCGCCAGCTTTGCGGCGGAGTTGCGGGCCGACACGGGCACGCTGGCGGCAGAAGCCGTCGCCGCCGAGTTGGCGCGCGCCGGCGTCGCGTGCTGATTGCCGGCGTGGACGAGGCGGGGCGGGGGCCTCTGGCCGGTCCGGTCTTTGCGGCCGCGGTGATTCTCGATTCCGGTCGCCCCATCGCCGGCTTGCGCGACTCGAAGGCGTTGAGCGCGCAGCGGCGGGAGCGCCTGGCGGATCTGATTCGCCGCGATGCTTTGGCCTGGACGGTGGCAAGCGCCAATGTCGAGGAGATCGACACCCTCAATATCCTGCAGGCCACGATGCTGGCCATGCGCCGAGCCGTCGACGCACTCGCCATCGCGCCCGCTCTGGTCCTCGTCGACGGCACGCATTGCCCGCGGGTGAAATATTCCGTGCGCGCCATCGTGCAAGGCGACCGCGACGTGGCGGCCATCTCCGCCGCATCGATCCTCGCCAAGACCGCGCGTGACGCACTGCTGTGCCAACTGGATGCGCAATATCCGCACTACGGCTTTGCCCAGCACAAGGGCTACGGCACCGCGAAGCATCTGGCGGCGCTGATGCTGCATGGACCATGCCCGGTTCATCGGCGTTCGTTTGCGCCGGTGGCACAGGCGGCGCTGCGGTTTTAGCTCCACGGGCGCTGCCCCCCGGCTCACGGCGGCCGTGGACAGGATTTTCGGAGATTGGCCAAGGCGCTGCGCAGTACCCGTAGGCGAGGCTGCAGCCTCGCCTTCAGGGCAAGAAGCCTCGCCTACGGGTCAAGATGCAGCGGCAAACGCCGCTATGCGTTGCTGCCGATCTCCGCCCAGTATTCGTGGTGTTCGGTGTTGACCCGCGACACGCGATACTCGACGGTGACCTCGTTGTAGGTGCGCGCGAGACGCCGGATCTGCAGCAACGGGGCGCCTTTGGCAACGTCGAGTAGCGCGGCGAATTCGGCGTCGGCCAGCGTCGCGCGCAGGCGCTCGCTGGTACTGACCACCGAAATGCCGAAGCCTTCCTGGTACAGGTTGTAAATCGTCGACGTCCGGTCGCGGACTAGCGCCTGCGTCAGGCCAGGAAAGCGGGTGGCCGGAACCGCGATGTCGTCGATCATCACCGGCACCCCGGCAAGCCGCAGCCGGTTGCGAATCCGGAAGACCGCATCGCCAATTGCAATGCCGAAGTGCTGCGCGAGTTCGGCGTCGGCCTTGGCGCGCGTGAACCGCACGAACTCGACATCCGGGTAGGACTTGTCGCCGGCCTGCGGCACGATGTGGAAGAAGTAGAACAGCAGCCGGTCGCGCGTGTGGCTGGCGACGAAGGTGCCGCGTCCCTGCTGCCGGATCAGGATGTTCTCGGCGACGAGCTCGTCGATCGCCTTGCGCACCGTCCCGATGCTGATGCCGTACCGCGACGA
>JBKJSU010000352.1:0-3396 GCA_046594415.1 Casimicrobiaceae bacterium
TGTGCCACGGCGGCCCGCGCTTCACCAACGGCGAATTCGGCGACGTGGGCATCCCGTACTTCGTGGCGCCCGGCCGCGTCGATGCCGGCCGGCACGAAGGCATCCGCCGTCTCAAGGCCAGCCGCTATACATTGCTCGGCCCCTTCAGCGACGACCCCACGCGCAGCACCGCCACCGCTACGCGCTTCGTCGCACCGGAGCACCGCAATTTCGGCGAATTCAGGGTGCCGTCGCTGCGCGACGTCGCGCGCACCGCGCCGTACATGCACAACGGCAGCATCCCCACGTTGCGCGAAGTCGTGCGGCATTATTCCAATATCGACGAAAATCGATTGCATGCCGATGGCGTGCGCGTGCTGAAGCCGTTGGAATTGTCGAAGTACGACACCGACGACCTGGTCGCGTTTCTGGAATCGCTGAGCGACACCGTGCCGACCCGCGCTCCCTAGGCGAGGCTGCAGCCTCGCCTACAGAGTGATCATCGCAATTTGGGCAATCGACCTCCCGCTCACCACCGGATCATTGACCCCGCGCCGCCGAACGCGCCGCCCAGAGCCACGACAATGAACCCGGTTGCGGGGATCACAACGACCAGCGCCCAGGCCAGCAATTTGAACGAATCCCAGATCTGGCTGAGGTCGAAGGTTTCCATCCCCGTGGCCAGCGCGCGCCCGGCATTCCGGTTGCGCACCAGCCGTACAAGATCGCGGAAGAGCCGGCCCCACTGCCCGATCACGGACCACAGGATCAGCACGATGAATGAACCGGCGATGGTGATGGCAACCCGCGCTCCCAGTCCCAACTCGCGCACGGTCGGCCAGAGGTTACCTGCGGCCTTGGGCAATGCCACCTTCACCTGGCGCCACCATACGACCACTGCGCCTGGCATCCGGTCTTGCGTATAGGCGTCCTGTACCAGCACAAAGATCGCCCCCAGTGTGTTGTCGAGTCCCTCGAAATAAGCGCCTCGTGCAAAGGCGGGCAGCAAATTAGCATCGAGGATGCGATGCGCGTCGGCATCGGTGAGCGTGCCTTCGAGCCCGTAGCCCACCTCAAGGCGGGCCGTGCGCTCCTGCATGAACAGGAACAGGATCGCGCCGTTGTCGATGCCTTTGCGGCCGAGGCGCGAGCGATCCGCAACGTCGATCGTGAATGCTTCGATGGACCCGCCGGGCACCCTGGGATAGACGGCGACGGCGATCTGGTTCGACGTGCCCTTCTCGAAGCGGTCGAGCGCGGCACCGAGGCGTGCCGCTTCGTCGGCGGTGAGCAGGCTTGCGTTGTCCGTCAAGAAACTGGTGAGGGCGGCCCGCTTGGTCGCGTTGGCATTCTCCCGTGGCGAATTCGCGTGATTGACTGCACTGACACCGATCCAGAATAGCGTGAAGGCGAGCACCATCCAGAACAACGGCGGCACATCCCCGTTATCCGTGGCCGCTTGCAACTTGCGCGGCTTGGCGCCGAGTGCGGCGCCTTCGCCAGGGAACAGGACAAACGCGATGACAAGCGCGGCAATCGCCGCCAGCCAGATCCAGTACGCCGGCAGGCGGGCGAACTCCGGAATGAGGAACGCGATGCTGACGTCGACCGCCAGCGCGGCCAGCAGGAAACCCTTCCACGTCGCCGATACGCTGCGGCTTCGCTGCAGGTAGGGCGCAAACACAAACGCGACATTTGAAAACATGGACAGCGCCAGGACGGCCGCAGGCCAGAAGCCGAGACTGCCGGGTACGCCGACGGCCGCCTCGCTCCACACCACGGCCTTGCCGAACACATAGAACGCGGAAATGCCGGTCACGTCGCCCGCAAACGAACCTGCCGGCGCCGGAATCAACAAGCTGGTGGCGAGAAGCATCCATGCCGCGCGGATCAGCCAACGGCGGGCAGCAGAGTGTTTGGGAGGCGAGGTGTCGGACATGACGCCGGCCGAGCATACCGGAGGTGGTGACGCTGCGAGCACATTTAAGGGCGATCCCGAACCCGCTGCCCGCGACGACTACACTGTCACCCTATGGCCGCCCCCACCACGCGCACCCGCATCCTCTTCGTCTGCCTCGGCAACATCTGCCGCTCGCCGACGGCGGAGGTGGTGTTTCGCGCAGCGGCGCGACGCGCGGGCCTGGGCAGCGCGCTCACTATCGAATCCGCGGGCACCGGCATCTGGCACGTCGGCAATCCGCCGGACTATCGGGCCATCGAGCACGCCGCGCGTCGCGGCTACGATCTTTCGACGCTGCGCGCGCGGCAGATCAAGATCGCCGACTTCGATCACTACCACTGGATCCTGCCGATGGATCGCACCATTCTCGGCGATCTCGAACCGATGCGCCCAGCGCACTTCAGCGGACAATTGCGGCTCTTTCTCGATCTCGCGCCGCAGCTTGGCGTGCGCGATGTGCCCGATCCCTACGACGAGGGGCCGGAGGGTTTCGAATTGACGCTCGACCTGATCGAGCGCGGCAGCGAATCCTTCGCCGCCAGGCTCGTGCAAGATCTCGCGCACTGACGGCGCGCCTCATCGCGGCCAGCCCGGAGTTATGAATGCCATTGTTGAACGAAACGTGGCCGCGTACCCTGCGGGTGGCATCGAAAACAGCAACTTCATTCCAGTGATGGTGACATTTCGATCTCTTTTATGGTGGCGGCGGTGCACCCTGGCCATTCGCCCCGGCGCGCGGATGGTGCTGGTTGCCCTGGCGATCGGCGCAACCGCCCCGGCGTGGTCCCAGGCGTCGCGCCTGGTGGCGCCCAACGTGGTGGAAATTTCGCCCCATCTGGTCACGTCGGGCCAGCCTTCCGCGGAAGCCCTCGCCGGTCTCAAGGCCCAGGACTTCGAGGCTCTCATCTACCTCGCGCCACCCACCGTATCCGACGCGGTACGCGACGAGCAGCTCATCGTGACGCGGCAGGGCCTGACGTTCATCAACATCCCGATCCGCTTCGACAATCCTACCGAAGCCGACTACGAGACCTTTGCCTCGGTGCTGGGCGGCCTTGGCAAGCGCAAGGTGCTGGTGCATTGCCAGATCAACCTGCGCGCGTCGTCCATGATGTTCCTGTGTCGCACGATCGTGCTGAAGGACGACCCGCGCGCAGCCTACGCGACGCTGTCGGGCGTGTGGTCGCCGGACGGCCCCTGGCATCGCCTGATCGAAAGCCAATTGCAAAGGCACAATATTGCGTTCAATATTCTTTGACTGGGCGCCATGCAATGCAAACGGCCGCCCTTAGGCGGCCGTTTGCCCTTGTCGCAGCGGCTTCCCGCGGCGACACCCGGTTATTGCTCAGTTGCCTTTCAACTGCCCGCGAACTTCGCCACCCGGATTCGTGGCGCTGTGGACGTTCACGTAGAGGTTGCCCGCCTTGTAGGCGGCGTACTGGGCTTCCGTCAGCTTG
>JBKJSU010000407.1:0-3661 GCA_046594415.1 Casimicrobiaceae bacterium
TTCGTAGGCGAGGAGCGGACCAGTGACGCTGCCCGCAAAATCGGAGAAGTAACTCCAGTTGGTGCCGAACTGATAGGCCATGACGAGGCCCGACACCACGCCCATGCCGAAATTGACCGCGAAGATCTTGATCCAGAACTGGTAGAGGTCGCGGTAGACCGTCTGGCCCGTGCGCAGCCAGAAGCCTTCGAGCACTGCGAGATAGCTGGCGAGCCCGATCGTGATCGCTGGAAAAATGATGTGAAAAGAAATCGTGAATCCGAACTGGATCCGGGCCAGGAGCAGGGCGTCGAAGTGCGGCATGGAGGGGCGCTGGCGTCTGTTTCAGATCACGAGCGGTGTTCTCCGACTCGTACGATCTTCATCGTGTTGGTGCCGCCCGACTTGCCCATCGGCTCGCCGATCGTGAGGACGATGAGGTCGCCCTCCTTGACCTGCCCCTTGGCCACGAGGAGATCCTCGGCCGCGCGCAGCACCGAGTCGCGGTCGGCGCTCTGCTCGAGGAACAGCGGCCGCACGTTGCGGTAGAGCGCCATCTTGCGCTGCGAATCGACCTTGGGCGTGAGTGCATAGATCGGGCAGCCGCAGTTGTGCCGCGACATCCACAGCGCGGTCGACCCGGAGTCGGTCAGCGACGCGATGGCCTTGACCTTGAGGTGATAGGCGGTAAAGAGCGTGGCCATCGCGATCGACTGGTCCACGCGGGTGAACGTGCGGTTGAGAAAATCGCGGTCGAGTTCGACGGTGTCGGATTTTTCCGCCTCGACGCAGATCTGCGCCATCGTGTCGACTGTCTCCACCGGATACTTGCCGGCTGCCGTTTCCGCGGACAGCATCACCGCGTCGGTGCCGTCGAGGACGGCATTGGCGACGTCCGATACCTCGGCACGCGTGGGGATCGGCGCATTGATCATCGACTCCATCATCTGCGTGGCGGTGATCGTGAGCTTGTTGCGCTCGCGCGCCATCCGGATCATCCGCTTCTGCAGGCCGGGCACCGCCGCGTTGCCCACCTCCACGGCCAGATCGCCGCGCGCGACCATGATGCCGTCGGAGGCATCGATGATTTCTTCCAGGAAGGTGATGGCTTCCGCGCGCTCGATCTTGGCGATCAGCAGCGCGGTGCCGCCTGCCGCGCGCAGCAGCTGGCGCGCCATGTACATGTCTTCTTTATGCTTGGGAAAGGAGACCGCGAGGTAGTCGGCCTTGAGCAGCGCCGCCGTCTTGACGTCGTCCATGTCCTTGGCGGTGAGCGCCGGCGCAGTCAGCCCGCCGCCCATCCGGTTGATGCCCTTGTTGTTGGAAAGCGTGCCGCCGACCACGACTTCGGTCTCGATCCGCGGACCGTCGACGCCCAGCACCTTGAGGCGGATCAGGCCGTCGTTGAGCAGCAGCACGGCGCCCGCGGACACGTCCTGCGGGAGTTCCTTGTAGTCGAGCCCCACGCGGTCGGCATCGCCGAGCGCGCATTCCGCATCGAGGATAAAGTGTTTGCCGGCGACCAGCTCGACCTTGCCGTCGGCAAACTTGCCCACGCGGATCTTCGGCCCCTGCAGGTCGGCCATGACGCCCACCGCGCGACCCAGCTTCTTGGCAATTTCGCGGACGAGCCGCGCGCGTTCGATGTGGTCGGCAGCGACGCCGTGGGAGAAGTTGAGGCGCACGACATCCACGCCGGCGGCGATCATCCGTTCCAGGACGGCGGGGTCACTGCACGCGGGGCCGAGCGTGGCGACGATTTTCGTGTTGCGTGGCAAGGTGATGTCCTCGTTGCGGAGTGACTATTCGAACCTGTCCATGTTACGGCAATTCGAGGGGGCATGAAACCGCAGGCCGGGACGCCCGCCATGGATATGGAATGCGGCCATGCCGGCAACCAGACCGGCCTTGCAATCGACCAGCGGAGCACTTTCATGCGCAAAGGATGGCAACTCGCGGGCATCGCCGCGGCGGGACTTTTTCTGACGATGGGCGTCGCGCGCGCCTTCGACGGTCCAGTGGAGAAGAAGGTATTCACGCTGCCGAGCTTCACCACGGGGGCGGGCAAGGTCATCAAGGACGTCAGGGTCGGCTACGAAATCTATGGCACGCTCAATGCCGCCGGCGACAACGCCATCTTCGTGCCGCACTTCTATTCGGGCACGTCGCACGCGGCCGGCAAGTACAAGCCGGCCGACGCTGCCCCTGGCTACTGGGACCCGATCATCGGCGCGGGGCGACCGCTCGACACCGACAAGTACTTCGTGATCAGCGCGGATGCGCTGACCAATCTGAACACCAAGGATCCCAACGTCACCACTACGCGGCCGGCATCGATCAATCCCGATACCGGCAAGCCGTATGCGATGATATTTCCCGTCGTGTCGTATCGCGACACGGTGCGTGTGCACAAGGCGCTGGTCGACTCACTGGGCGTCAAGAAACTGTAGGCCGTGGCCGGCGCGTCGGGCGGGTCGATACAGGCGATGGAGTGGGCTGCGCTGTATCCGACCATGGCCGACGTGGTGGTGATCGAAGGCGACGTGGGTCACCTCGACGGCGTGTTGAACGTGGCGAAGTAGGGCGACGCCATCAAGGCGTTCCTGGCGAAATGGGCGCAGCAGCGGCGCCTTTCCGTAGGCGATCCTGCAGCCTCGCGCACTCGTTCCGCGAGGCTGAAGCCTCGCCTACAGGTGCTGCTGCAGGTGTCGCGCGCAGGAGCTGTTGCAGGTGTCGCCTACGCGCGCGTTTCGAGGATTGCCACCGCCGGCAGCGTCTTGCCTTCGAGAAACTCGAGAAAGGCGCCGCCGCCGGTGGAGATGTAGCTGACCTTGTCGCCGACGCCGAACTTGGCGATGGCGGCCAGCGTGTCGCCACCGCCGGCGATGGAGAACGCCGGCGAGGCCGCGATGGCCTCGGCCGTGGCCTTGGTGCCCGCCGCGAATGCATCGAATTCAAACACGCCCACCGGCCCGTTCCAGAGGATGGTACCGGCGCCGGCGATGATCTGCTTCAGCACTGCGACCGATGTCGGTCCGAGGTCGAGGATCATCTCATCGGGCCGCAGGTTTTCGATGGCCGTGAGGCGCGGCACTGCAGTGGCCGAGAACTCCGTGGCCACGACCGCGTCGATAGGGATCGGCACCTTGCCTGGAAACTCGTCGAGGATGGCCTGGGCTTCGCCGACCAGGTCGGCTTCCACCAGCGACTTGCCGACGTTGCCATGGACGGCCAGGATGAACGTGTTGGCAATGCCGCCACCAACGATCAGCGTGTCGACCTTTGCGGCAAGCGCGCGCAGGATCGTGAGCTTGGTCGACACCTTGGAACCCGCGACGATGGCCACCAACGGCCGCTGCGGGTGCGCCAGCGCGGCGCCCAATGCATCCAACTCCGCCGCCAGCAGCGGTCCCGCGCACGCTTCCGGCGCGAAGCGTGCTATCGCGTGGGTGGTGGCCTCAGCGCGATGCGCGGTGCCGAAGGCGTCGTTGACGTAGACGTCGCACAGCGCCGCCATCCGGCGCGCGAGGTCCTCGTTGTCTTTCTTCTCGCCCTTGTTCATCCGGCAGTTTTCCAGCAGCACAACTGCCCCTGGTTGCAATGCCGCCTGCCATGCGCCGCCATCCACCCAGTCGCGTACGAGCGGAACGTCGATGCCCAGCAATGCGGAAAGTCGCGCCGC
>JBKJSU010000568.1:0-6035 GCA_046594415.1 Casimicrobiaceae bacterium
GTATTCGGCGTGCTGGCGCCGGGACCGACCGGCAACTGCCCGGACGGCAGCGGTCCCGTCTATCGCCTCTACAACAACGGCCAGGGCGCGGCGCCGAACCATCGCTACACGACGAGCCTTGCCACGCGCACGCAGATGCTGGGCAAGGGCTGGATTTCCGAAGGCTACGGCGACCTCGGCGTGATCATGTGTGCGCCGACGTAAGCGCGACTCACCGTTGGGCCATACGCCACCCGTCGTTGGGCCATACGCGACTCGTCGTTGGGCCATGCGCGACCCTTCGTTGGGCCATGTAGGCGAGGCTTCAGCCTCGCGCGGAATGCGCAGCCTATCAAGCGTGGCTTAAAGCCTCGCCTACAGATCGCTGGATGGTTTTTGCGATAAAAAGTGGTTCGGGGTTGATTGCTTAAGGTGCGGTTAAGCAGGCACCCCTACATTGCATCGAGGCGGCCCACGAGGGCCTCTTTCCTCCAAGGAGAGCACGATGCAATTGTCAAAGGTCACCTACGCGCTGATTGCCGCCGGCATCGGCGCCGGAATCGCAACCGGTTACAACCAACTCGACTCGCACGCGGTCGGCAACGCGTTCGCGGCGCCGGCACCTGCGCTGGTCGCGCCCGCGCCTGGCTCGGCCGCGCTCGTCAACCTGCCCGACTTCACGTCGCTCGTCGATCGTGTCGGCGTGTCGGTCGTCAACATCAGTGTCGTGCACGGCAAGGGCAGGCCCAGCCAGGCGGGCGAGGAAGAGGATGACGACGAGGACGGCAATCCACTGCGCGAATTCCAGAAACGCTTCGGCGGCGGCCCCAACGGCCCCGGTGCGCGTCCGCAGCAGCAACGGCCGTCGCAGGGCCAGGGCTCGGGCTTCATCATCAGCAACGACGGCTACATCGTCACCAACGCGCACGTGGTCGATGGCGCGACCGAAGTCACGGTCAAGCTGACCGACCGCCGCGAATTCACGGCCAAGGTGATCGGCGCGGACAAGCGTACCGACGTTGCCCTGATCAAGATCGATGCAAAGAATTTGCCGGCGGTCGAATTCTCGTCGAAGACTGCCGTTCGCCGCGGCGAATGGGTCATCGCCATCGGCTCGCCGTTCGGCTTCGAGAACAGCGTGACGGCCGGTGTGGTCAGCGGCGTGCATCGCGCGCTGCCCAACGGCCAGATGGTCCCGTTCATCCAGACGGACGTCGCGGTGAATCCGGGCAACTCCGGGGGTCCGCTGCTCAACACGGCCGGCCAGGTCGTCGGCGTCAACTCGCAGATCTACAGCCGCTCCGGCGGCTACATGGGCCTGTCGTTTGCCATTCCGGCCGACGTCGCCGTATCGGTGACCGAGCAGCTGAAGGTGCACGGCAAGGTCCAGCACGGGCGCCTGGGCATCGGTGTGCAGGGTCTCGACCAGACGCTGGCACAGAGCTTCGGCTTGAGCGACTCCAACGGCGCGCTCGTCGGTAATGTCGAAAAGGACAGCCCGGCAGCCAAGGCCGGCTTCAAGTCGGGCGACGTCATCCGCAAGATCGACGGCAAGGCGGTCACCGACAGCACCGACGTCACGAGCCGCATCGGCGGCACGATGCCCGGCACCACGATCAAGGTGGAAGTCTGGCGCGACGGCAAGCCGGTCGAATTGGCCGCCACGGTCGGCACGCTCGACGACGGCAAGGTGGCAAGCGCCGGTGACGACGGCGAAACCAAGGGCAAGCTCGGCGTGGCCGTGCGCGCGCTGACGCCGGAAGAGCAGAAGTCGGCCGGCACGACGGGCGTGCTCGTCGAGAAATCCGGCGGCGCGGCGGCGAAGGCCGGCGTGCAATCGGGCGACCTGATCGTTGGCGTGGGCACCACCCGCGTCAACACGCCCGCCGAGTTGAAGGCGCAGGTCGACAAGGCGGGCAAGACCGTCGCGTTGCTGATCGAACGCCAGGGCCGCCAGATCTTCGTGCCGGTGAAGATCGGCTGATCGCTTCGGAGCAATGCGTCCGCGGTTGTTTGTCGATCAACTGAAGGCGCGAGTCGCTCCACGGCCCGGCATCGTGGGCGCTGTCTGGATGCCGGGCAGTCAAGCCGCGAGGGAGACCTCGCGGCTTTTTTTAGTTGATGACGATCGGGCCTGCTCTGCGCGGCAGTGCATACGCCGCGCGCGGTTGCGGATTGCAACTACTCGCCGATCTGCTGCAGCAGGTACAGGCGCTGGTAGATGCCGTGCGGAATCGCCATCAGCGCTTCGTGCGTGCCGGCTTCGGCAATACGGCCGTGGTTGAGCACGATGATCCGGTCCGCGGCGCGGATGGTGGACAGGCGATGCGCGATGGCGACCACGGTGACCTTGCCGTGCAACGCCGTCAAGGCCAGCTGCACCCGCTGTTCGGTCTCGCTGTCGATGCGTGACGTCGCCTCGTCGAGAAACAGGATCCGCGGCTGCCCGGCGAGCGCGCGCGCCACGGCAATCAGCTGCTTCTGGCCGGCCGAGAGCAGGGCGCCGCCTTCGCCCAGCGGCGTGTCGTAGCCGGCATCAAGCTGCAGGATGAATTCGTGCGCGTGCGCGGCCTTGGCCGCGGCGACCACGGTGGCCTCGGACAGCCTTCGCCCCATGTCGATGTTTTCGCGCGCGCTGGCCGCCAGCAGGAACGGCTCCTGCGGCACCAGGCCGGTTACGGCGCGGAGGTGCGCGTCGTCGATCTCGGCCAGCGGAATGCCGTCGACATCGATGCGGCCCGCCTGCGGCACGTAGAAGCGCAACAGCAGCGACAACAGCGTCGACTTGCCGCTGCCGGTGTGCCCGACGATGCCGATGAAGCTGCCGGCGCGGATGTCGAGGCTCAAGTCGTGCAGCACCGGCCGCGACGCGTCGTAGCCGAACGTGACGTCGGACAGACGCACCCGTCCATGCTCGATGCGGCCATCGTGCCGGGTGGGCGCGACGGTGTCCTCGTGCAGCAGGCCATTGACGCGCGCCGCCGCGATGACGGAATGCTGCAGCGACGAGAATTGCAGCGTGATCTGGATCAACGGCTCGACGATGCGCGCGACGTAGGCGATGAACGCGTACAGCAGCCCGACTTCCACGCCTTCCATCCGCTGCGAACCAACTGCGGCAACCATGACCACGATCAGCAGGATGTTGAGGAAGTCGAGCGCGGGCCGCAGCAGCCACGCGTTGGCGCGCACCTCACCCATCCGCGCGGCGTAGTGCTCATCATTGGTTGCCGCGAAGCGCCGGCAGTACCGCGGCACGGCCCGCATCGCCTGCAGCACGCTCATGCCGGCGATGCCTTCGGCCACCCGCGCGTTGATGTCGCTGCGTAGCGCGCGCGTCCGGCCCACGGCGTCGGCGGACAGGCGCTGGTAGCCCCAGACGATCCCGATCGTGGCCGGGACCAACAGCAGCACCAGCAGCATCAGGCGCCAATCGAGCCAGAGCATCGCGACGACCACGCCCAGCAGCGTGGTCATGCCCACCAGCACCTCGAACAGCGCCTGGGTGTACAGCTGCTTCACCGCTTCGGTGTCGTTGGTGATGCGACTCACCAGCTGCCCGGTGATCGCGCGGTCGAAGAACGCCATCGGCAAACGCAGCACATGCGCGTAGACGGCCTCGCGCAAGCGCAGCACCGAGCGCATCGCGAGCCCGGCCAGGCGCACCAGCTGGAAGTACCGGATGATGGAGGCGGCGCAGCCGGTGACGACATAACCGGCGATCAGCAGGGCCATCGCCATCCAGTCGGTCGACCGCGGCACGAGATACGCGTCGATGAAGTGCTTGCCGAGGAGCGGACCAGCCGCATCCAGCAGCCCCGCCAGGACCAGCCACCACGTGGCGCCGACGACCACGGTCCGATCGGGACGGGCGGCGCGCCACAACAGGGCCAGCGCATGCCGCCGCTCGCCGGGTTGGGACCGCCGCTGTCCTGCGTCTTCGACGGGATCGTGGGCGCGGCTGCTCATGCGACGCCCTCGAGCGTTGCGGCAAGCTGCTGATAGCGCCACTGCGCGGCATACCAGCCATCCAGCGCAACCAGTTCCGCATGCGTGCCCCGCTCGATCACGCGGCCTGCCTTCAGCACGACGATGCTGTCGGCGTCGACCACCGACGACAACCGGTGGCTCACGATGATCGCCGAACGGCCGCGTCGCGCCGCGCGCAGATGGTCGAGAATGCGCGTCTCGGTGCCTGTGTCCACGGCGCTGAGCGCATCGTCGAGCAGCAGGACCGGCGCATCCGTAAGCAACGCGCGGGCGATGGCGAGGCGCTGGCGCTGGCCGCCGGATAGCGTGACGCCGCGCTCGCCGACGAGCGTGTCGTAACCGCGGGCAAATCGCTGGATGTCGTCGTGCAGGTCCGCAATGCGCGCCACGTGCTCGATCTCGCCGGGCGTCGCGTCCGACCGCGCCAGCGCGATGTTGTCCGCGATGCTGCCCGCAAACAGGAAGGCCTCCTGCGGCACCCACGCGACGGCGCCGCGCATCGAATCCAGCGTGTAATCGGACAGGGCCGCGTCGCCCCAGCGGATCGATCCCTGCTGCGGAGCGTAGTGCCGCAGCAGCAGCGCAAGCAGCGTCGACTTGCCCGCGCCGGTGGCACCGACGACGCCGAGGGTCGCGCCGGGTTCCAGTGTCAGCGTCACGTGATCGAGCACGCGGTGCGCGCCAGCCCCGGAATTGCCGGCGCCCGCCGCGGGATAGGCAAACGTCACGCCGTCGCAGCAGATGGCGCCGGCCGGTGCCGACGTCACCGTGCCGTAATCCTCCACCGTCAGCGGTACCCGCAGCACGGGATCGAGCCGCGCCCACGCTGCCTTGCCCCGCTGGATCAACGCCAGCACCCAGCCGGCCGCGAACATCGGCCAGATCAACTGCACGAGATACATCGTGAACGACGTAAGCTGGCCCACGGTCATCTCGTTGCGCAGCACCAGCCACCCACTCACCGCGAGCGTCAGCGCGGCGGCGGTGGCCAAGGTGAACCCCACCGCCGGCTCGAACATCGCCTCCCACCGTTGCGCGTCGAAGCCCGCGTCACCGGCGGCGCGCGCCCGCACTTCGAACTCAACGCCGGCACGGGACTCGAGGCCCTGCGCACGCAGCGTCCGCACCGCCGCCACGGTTTCCTGCACGTGTTCGTTCAGGCTGGAGAAATTCTCGAGCGATGCGCGCGAAGCCCGGTGAATGTTGCGCGAGATGACGAAGAAGGCGCACCCCATGAGCGGAAATGGCAGCAGCGCGGCCAGGCCCAGGCGCCAGTCGACGCCGATCGTCATCATCGCCACCACCAGCACCAGCGTCAGCGTACCGTCGAAGCCGGCGAGGAAGGCCTCGCCCGCCGCCATCTCGACGGCGTCGACATCGTTGGTGGCCAGCGCCATCAGGTCGCCGGTGCGCTGGCGATGAAAGAACGGCGGACCCTGCAGCGCCAGCCGCTCGTAGAGGCGCACGCGCAGTTCCACGCCCAGCCGGTAGGCGGCCCGGAAGAGCGCGAGCCGCCAGCCCACCCGCAGCAGGTAGATCGCAGCGCCCATGGCAATCAGGATCGCCAGCTCGCGCCAGAGCGCCGTGCCTGCGAGCGTGCCGGCCACGAACGCGTCGACGATATGCCCGACCCGACGCGGAACCCACACGGTCAGCACCGCGATCAGGACGAGCATGGCCCCCGCGGCCGCATAGGCGTGCCAATGGCGGCGGGCGAACCCGAGGAGGAGTTGCGAAAGGGTCACGGCGCGAGGTGTCAGCGCGACGGTCGCCACGCTGGCGCACGCCGCAATCGGCGTTCATTGTAATGCGTCGGACACAACGGCGAGCGGGCCGGAAAGCCGTGGCCGATGGCGTCAGTGCCGCAGCGCGTCGATGCCCTTGCCCACGCCCGACAACGTGAGTGGAAACATCCGCGGGCCCAACTTCTGCAGCACGATCTGCGTGGACCGCGTGTATTCCCATGCGCGCTCCGGCTCGGGATTCCACCACACCACGCGCCGGAAGTGCTCGAAGATGCGGCTCAGCCACGCGATGCCCGGCTCGTCGTTCATGTATTCCACGCT